>JAZLII010000095.1:0-9731 GCA_045617275.1 Bacteroidaceae bacterium | reverse complement strand
CCACGTCATACTGCACGCGCAGCTGCATCTTCTCGATGGGTTGAAGGTTCTCCTTCTTGGGGTAATCGGCCTCTTGGGCCATTGAGGTAAGGGCACAGCACAGGCTGGCCAGAAACAAAGCTTTTTTCATTTCTCGCTGATTTTTAGTTGTTTATAAACGTCTAATCGTTTAAACGCTTAGAAAGTTAATATAATCGGAACGTAAATGGTATGGACATCTTCATGCGTTTGGGCGTACGGCTGCCCTGTTCATCCTCGGCATAGCCCGGTGTCCATTTGCCGGAGGTAAGTCCCACGACGCGTTCGCACTCCTGAAGCAGCGCGTCGGTTCCTCGCTTTTCCTCTTCCGACTGCTTCTGGGCATTAGTTTTTACGCGGCCTTTGAATGCATTGACAACTACGCCATCCTGGTTGGTCGTTGCCTGATCGTCATACTTCCGGGCTTTCACCTCAGAAACGGAACCGTCGGTCTCCACGTAGAAGTCTACTGTGAACTCGCCTGTCACTCCATACTCCTGGGCCTCGGCAGGATAGCGGAAATGCTCCATGTATAGCATCTTCCCACCTTCCAGTTCTGGCAAGACTTCGGTCTGGGTAACGGCAAGTTGTCCGTCATCGGAACTGAGCTGATCCTTGCCCTCCACAAACATCTTGTCCACCTTCTTGCCGTTGACATACACGCTACCGTCTTCGCGGATCTCGGCATTGGGAATGCGGCTCACAATGTCAGCCAGCATGGGATCTGGTTCGGTGACTGGGGCCTCACCGTTCTTGGCCTCTTCACGTTTGGTGGTGATCACGATGGCGCCATTCCGTCCCTTCTCTCCCCAGACAGATGTGGCGGAGGCTCCCTTCAGTATGGTCATGCTGGCAATCATGTCGGGGGTCAGTCTCTCCTTCTCCAGGATGTCGGCAACCTTGCCCCCATTGGCTATCTTTCCGTCGATGACCACCAGCGGATCTTCTTCGGTCAGTTCTTCGCGTGCCAGGATCTCATTGATGTCTTCTAGATCTGACGCGACATCGGTCTGCTTGGTGTCTGCTTTCTCTTTGCTGCCCGTCTCCAGTTTCGTCAGCGCCTCCTGTACGGGAGCTGTGATCTGGGGAGTGGCGAAGGCACAGAGTACCACGATACAGACAGGCAGGAGGTAGAGCAACTTGGCGCGCATCCAGGGACTGCTGGCAACGCTTTCCTTCATCATCAGGATGCGCTTGTTCAGGGTACTCTTGTTCAGTCCATTGACGAAGGAGTAGCCCTGAGAGATGGCCACCTTCTTCACCAGCAGCATCATGTAGTCACGCTGACTCACACCCTGACGCAATACGTAGTCATCAGCCTCATATTCATGCACATCGGAGAGCGAGTTGGCTATCATCCACGCAAAAGGATTGTACCACTGCAGGGCCTGGCAGAGCATCAGCAGCAACATGACCCACGAGTGGCCGGCACGGATGTGTCCGGTTTCGTGCAGTATGATCTCACGCTCTCCCTCGTTCCAGTCCTCCTCGCTGATGACGATGGTACGCATCCAGCTGTAGGGGGTGAACTGTCCCTTACGACAGCACACGCGGGTGCCGTCCTCCAGACGCTTGGTCCAGAGGTTCTTGTAGCGCATCATGTAGGACAGGATGCCCAGTTGCAGACAACGGATGACCACCGAGATGGCCATGCCCACAAAGAATACGATGGCCAGGATGGCAAACCATGACAGGGAGGTACTTTCCTCCGCCAACTGGTATGATACGGTGAGGCCGTCATCTGCCACCCTAACGGGTATGCCCACCTCAATCATCTGCTGGTGCGTGGCCTGCATGATGGGATTGTTGTCCAGGCTCATCCAACTGACGTTGCACAGGGGCAGCAGCATACTGAGCACTATGATGCCGAGCAGCACAAGGCGGTTCAGTCTATAGAATCGCTCCTTCTGCAGCATCAGTGTGTAAGGCACATAGAGCAGCGAAAGCGTCAATGCAGCCTTCAGCGAATATATCAGTAGTTGGGAAATCATTGTTCCGGCTTAATTATGAATTGTGAATTATGAATTGTGAATTAGCTCCATGAGTTCCTGTAGTTCCTCCTTGCTGATCTCCTCCTCCTTGACAAGGTGGCGCACGAAGTCCATGTGTGACCCGTTGAAGAATCGGCCGAGGAAACTCTTCTGCTCTCGCTTCTCGTAGTCCCAGCGGCTGATGGCAGCCGAGTATTTGAACAGTCGACCGCCCAGGGCCTCGTGCTTGATAAATCCCTCTTCCTCCAGTCGGCGTACGAAGGTGCTGATGGTGTTGAAGTGCGTGCGGGGCTCGGGCAGCAACTCGTAGAGCTCACGCATGGTCATGCCTCCATTGTTCCAGAGAATCTCCATCAATTCCATCTCCTTTTCGGTAAGTGTCTTCATATTCTTTTGCGTTTAATATGTTCGTTAAAACTACAGTTATTCGTTTTTGATGTCGCAAATTAACTACATAATGTCGTTACGCGCAAATAATCCGACAAAAAACTTCAACTACACGCTGTAATTTAACACTTGTTATTAGTTTTCCATGTCAAGAGTATTCAAACACAACGTCAGCAACCTCCGTCGCCGCCTCTACCACAAACTGACCGGCAAGGATGGCAGTGGCACAGACCTGGACGAGCTGGTGAATGGCCTGTGCCAATAGATATACAAAAAAAGCATCCCGGTGGGGGGATGCTGTATAGGGGGGATGTAAAAGGGATGGTTCACAGGGATTTGCCACCCAAGAGGAGAGCGGCGCGCTCAAGGTCGGACTTGTAGGTGATCTTGAAGTTGTCGGCATCGCCCTCCACCACATGGATGGGCACTTCGGGGAGGTAGCGGTGGATGATGCTGCAGTCGTCGGTGGGGAGGAAATGGGGATCCTGCAAGGCGAGGTCGAAGGCACGGCGGATGGTGCCCTGACGGAAGCCCTGGGGGGTCTGCACGTTGCGCAGCATGGCGCGGGGAGGGATGGCGGAGATGCAGCCGTGCTCGTCGAGCTGGATGATGGTGTCGGTGGTGGGTACGGCCACGTCGACCGCCTCATAGGTACGGAGAGCCTCCACGCAGTCGTGGATGATGCGCTGGCTCACAAGGGGGCGCACGCAGTCGTGGAAGAGGAGGTTGCAGTCGGGCTCGGGATAGGCCTCAAGGGCTGCCAGACTGCTGTGGTAGCGCTCCTTGCCGCCACAAAGCACATGGCGCACCTTGGCATACTGACGGCGCGAGACGAGGGCCTTGACATCGTCCACAAAGTCCTGACGGGAGACGATGGCTACCTCCTGGATGTCGGCACTGCGCTCAAAGGCTTCGATGCAATGCTCCATGACAGTCTTGCCTGCCACTTCCAGAAACTGCTTAGGCTTGTCGCCTCCCACTCGCGTGCCGCTTCCTCCGGCCAAGATAATTGCTACATTCTTCATGATGCGTCGGGCTGAATCTCACTTTACGCCACAAATATACAAAAAACACGGCAATCTGCACCACACATTGGTCAAAAAGTATTAACTTTGCGTAGCACTTACCAACCAACCCTCTCGAAGAGCATGGCAAATCCTACCCTCACGCACGCCCCCGTGGCTATGTTTGTCTACAACCGTCTGGACAACACACAGGTCACCCTGAAGCATCTGCTGGCCAACACGCAGGCTCGGGAGACGGACCTCTACGTCTTCTCCGATGGAGGCAAGGACGAGGTGTCGTGGATACTGGTGGAGGAGGTGAGAAAATACCTGCACGAGACACAGCGCACCGTGGAGGCCACACGTGCCCTCAAGAGCATGACCATCATAGAGAGGCCCGTCAACTTCTACCTGGAGCGCAACATCATGGAGGGCATACAGTATGTGCTGGACCGACACGACAGGATCATCGTGCTGGAGGACGACATCATGACATCGCCCTACTTCCTGGAGTTTATGAACCAGTCCTTCGAGCAGTACCAAGACGTGGAGAGGGTGATGCACATCACGGGATTTTCCAATCTCGACCTCACGGGCCACCACCCTGCCGACTTCTACTTCTCACCGCACATGAGCGGCTGGGGATGGGGCACGTGGAAGGACCGTTGGGAGAAGCACTTCAAGCACTTCGAGTCGAGAGAGGAGGCCTTGCAGGGACTTACCCAAGCCGACATCGATGCCATAGAATACGACGGTGTGTTCCCGTGCATGAAAAACCTTGACAAGAATCCCATCCCCTGGGATATCTGCTGGGAACTGGCCATCTACCGGGCCCACGGTCTCTGCCTCATGCCGGTGCATACGCTGGTGAAAAACGTGGGACTAAGCATCGGCACGCACTACAAGTCGAGCACATGGCTCCAATACTACGAATACGACCGCTGGCCTCTCTTCCAGCCACTCACCGTAACAAGGGTGGAGACTCCGGAGGAGGATGCCGAGATAGAACGGCAGATGAAGCAGGCCATCACCCACTGGGGCATACGCTACACCACCCTGGGCAAGATAGTCCGTGCCCCACTCTTGCTGTGGAGAGCGATAAAAGGGGAGCGAAAAAGCTGAAAAGAAGATGAAGACACTACGTGTACTGATAGTAAATACAAGCGAGCAGACGGGCGGAGCGGCCATCGCAGCCAACCGTCTGATGGAGGCACTCAACGCTCATGGCGTGAAGGCCAAGATGCTGGTGCGCGACAAGGTGAGCGAACGCATCACCGTGGTGAGGCTACCCCACTCTCCCCTGGAGAAATGGCGCTTCGTGTGGGAGCGTGCCAGGGTGTGGATGCACAACAGGCTGAGCCGTAAGAACCTCTGGGCCGTAGACATAGCCAACACGGGCTACGACATCACCTCACTGGAGGAATTTCAGGAGGCCAACGTCATACATCTGCACTGGGTGAACCAGGGTTTTCTCTCCCTCAAGGACATAGAGCGCATACTGGCCAGCGGGAAACGCATCGTGTGGACCATGCACGACATGTGGCCCATGACGGCCATCTGCCACCACAGCGCAGACTGCATGCACTTCACGGAGCACTGCCACGACTGCTTCCTCTTGCACCACCCTGCCGCCAAGGATCTTTCCTACAAGGTGTATGAGCAGAAGCAGGAGATGATGCTCCACGGACGGGTGACCTTCGTGGGATGCAGCGAATGGATCACCGACCTGGCACGCAAGAGTGCCTTGCTCCAGGGACAGCGCATCGTGAGCATCCCCAATGCCATACACTCTTCGGTGTTTCATCCCATGCCTCAGGCAGAGGCGCGCAAGCTGCACCACCTGCCACAGGAGGGCAAGCTCATACTCTTCGGTTCGCTCAAGGTGACGGACAAGAACAAGGGCATAGACTACCTGGTGGAGGCCATCGAGCTACTGAAGAAAGCAGGCAAGGCTGAGCAGATAGGCATCGTGGTGGTGGGCACACAGACCGACAAGGTGGCCCAGCTCTTCTCCTTGCCCATCCACACCATACCCTACATCACCGACGAGCGCCGCATGGCGAGCCTCTACAGCGCCGTGGATGCCTTCGTCACTCCCTCGCTCCACGAGAATCTGCCCAACGTCATCGCGGAGGCTATGAGCTGCGGCGTGCCCTGCGTGGGATTCCACGTGGGTGGCATACCTGAGATGATCACTCACCAGGAGGATGGCTACGTGGCTCGCTACAAGGATGCTGCCGACCTGGCACAGGGCATCGACTACGTGCTCTCCGACACACACCACCAGCGCCTCTCCGAGCAGGCCCGCAAGGCTGCACACCGCTACCACGAGGACCGCGTGGCACTGCAATATATCAAAGAATACGAAAGACCTCTATAAAAGTGAAAACGCTACCTCTCATCACCATAGCCACCGTGACGTACAATGCGGAAAAGGTGCTGGACCGAACCTTGCAAAGCGTGGAACGCCAGAAATACCCCCGCATCGAGCATCTCATCGTAGATGGATGTTCGACCGACAACACGCTCTCTCATGTGCGACAGTACGTGGAGCGCAACACCGTGCCTCAGCACAACATACGCATACTCTGCGAGAAGGACAGCGGTCTCTACGATGCCATGAACAAGTGTATCAACCTGGCAGAGGGCGCCTACATCGTCTTCCTCAATGCCGGGGACAAGCTGCACAGCGACGACACCATAGAGCGTCTGGTGGAGAGCATCGACTGGGAGCACCGCGGACTCAATCCTGCCATCATCTACGGTGAGACCGACCTGGTGGACGACGAGGGCCGCTTCCTGCGACACCGAAGACTGCAAGCACCCGAGCAACTCTCCTCACGAAGCTTTCTCCTGGGCATGCTGGTGTGCCACCAGTCTTTCTACATACGCACCGACATAGCCCGCCTGTATCCCTACGACCTGCAGTATCGCTTCTCGGCCGACTATGACTGGTGTATCAGGCTCATCAAGCATGCCGAGCGACGCAGACTGCGCATCGTCAATACGCATCTCATCCTCACGGACTATCTGAGCGAGGGTCTCACCACGAAGAATCATCGCAAGTCGCTCAAAGAGCGCTTCCACATCATGTCGCACCACTATGGCACCCTGGCTGCCGTCATGGCTCACCTGTGGTTTGTAGTACGAGGTGTATTCAAAAGGTAAGAGGTTAGAGGTTCTTCTACCCCTTCGGAGCGAAACGTCCCTTCGGGCCGAGCGAGAGGTGAGAGGTTAGAGAGAGCAATCCCCCGTCTTCCTAAGGGAGGACGGGGGATTGGTGTATAGGAGGGAGAGGGTGGCGGCTATCTTGCCTTTACCCTCGGGAAAACAGAGAGAGGGAGGTCTCAACGCTTCTTCTTGAATACCAAAGGCCACGCCAAGGCGAGGGCGAAGAGGGCGAACATGGCAATGAGGGCCACGTGGGCAATGGTCTCCGTGGTGTGTACGGACTGTGGATCGAACTTCATCACCACGCTGTGCTTGCCAGCCTCTACGCGGATGGCACGGAGCACGTAGTTGACACGGCCCACTTCCACTTCCTGACCGTCTACCAGGGCGGTCCATCCGGGATAGTAGATGTCGGAGAATACCAGCACACCGCCCGTCTTTGACTCCACCTCATAGCTGAGCTCGTTGGCTCCATACTGTGTGAGGCGTGCCTGAGCCGTACTGTCGGCCTTGGCTTCTCCCAAGACGCCTTGGAACTGCTTGTCGGCTACGGCCTGCTGGCGGGTGTTGAGGGTACCCAAGGTGGCGAGTTCCTCATCGGCATTGGCCACATATTTCACCTCATCCACAAACCAGGCATTGCCATTGGCACGATTGCGCATCACATGATTGTCGCGCAGGATGATCCACTTGGTGTTGAGCATATTGAGCGCAGGGAAGATGGTGTCGGTATGCTCGGCCAGGAGTATCTGTGGGTTGAGGGAGTCCACACCGCTGATGGCCTGGCTGAGCTTGCCCATCTCAGGCACGATGCGAGCCTCTATGAGCTCCTGATAGCGACGCAACTTGGCTGCATGATAGCCTCCTACGCTGTAGTGGAAGTAGGAGGTGGTATTGTCGTTGAAGGTGCTGACCGTGGTGTTGAGCACACGGTAGTAGGGATCCTTGTCCTGCTCCTTGATGAGGAGGTCGGCAGGCGAAGGCTGGAGTTCGGCCACCTCTTCCTTGTACTTGAAGTTCTGGTCGCTGAGGTAGCGCTTGTTGACCGTCCACATGTCGGCCAGACAGAGTACCAGCAGCAGGCCGGTAGCCACGGCAGAGAGCATACCGGTCTTGCCTTCTTCCTTCTTGCTCATCCACTTGGTAAAGCCCAGCACGGTGAGGGCACCGAGCATGATGAACCAGAAGCTACGGATGGCATCGGCACGGAACATGGCCTTACGCATGGCACCGATGCTATTGAGGATGCGCTGACCAAACTCAGAGTCGGCTGGCAGCTCGTTCATCTCCAGCATCTCCACGTCGCGACTGCAAGTGAAGCTGCCCATGAGTTCGGGCATGAAGTAGAAGAGCAGGCAGGCACCGGCTGTGAGCGCCAAGGCCAGATAGAAGTAGCACATGTTGGAGTGCTCACCGAGCTGGATGCTCTTGCCCAGACCAAAGGTGCTCTTGCTGCTCAGGAACGAGGGCTGCTCGAAGAGCTTACGCAAGCCCATCAGAGCCACGAGAGGCATGGTGAACTCGGCCACGACGAGGATGCTGGCAGGGGTACGGAACTTGTCGTACATAGGCACATAGTCCAGGAAGAGGTCGGTGAGCGGCATGAGGTTGCGACCCAGGGAGAGCAGCAAGCTCAGCATGGTGGCACCTAAGAGGCACCACACCATGGGACCCTTCACGATGAAGAGGCCCAGGAAGAAGAGGAACACCACGATGGCACCCACGTAGACGGGGCCGCTCGTCATGGGCTGCTCGCCATGGTACTGCGTGAAGGCATTGTAGATGCCACCCTGTGCCAGTTCGAGATCGGCCTCCTCCATAGCTGCCTCGCTCATGGAGAGAGGAGCACTGTAGCCACCCTTGGCATCGGGGATCATCAGCGTGAGGAGCTCGTCGCCACCATAGCTCCAAGCCGTGATGTAGTCGCGCTCCAGACCGTCCTTGGTCTGATTGGCCTCGTCCTTGGTGGCACTGGTCAGCTCGCTCTTGGCACGCATGGTCTCCTTGCTGTACTGCCAGGTGTGGAAGAGGTTGGAGGCATTGATGCTCACACCCAGCAGGCTACCGATGGCAAATGCCATGCTGGATTTCCCCCATCCGGGTACAGCCTGGCTCACCGTGGTCTCCTTCTTGCGAAGTGCCTCCAGCAGGAAACCGATGGCCATGAAGCCGATGAGGAAGAGGAAGTAGTAGGTCATCTGGACGTGGTTGCTCAGTATCTGCAACGCCGTGAAGAGCGTGGTGAGCGCAGCACCCCAAAGGTACTTGCCACGATAGCAGAGCACCATACCGGCTATGGTGGGGGGGATGAAGCTCAAGGTGAGGAGCTTCCAGATGTGACCGGCTGCGATGATGATGAAGTAGTAGCTACTGAAAGCCCAGAGCACCGCACCGAGCGCTGCCATCCACACCTTGAAGTTGAAGGCACGCAGCATGATGTAGAAGCCCAGGAGCATCATGAAGACATAGGCCATCACCTCGGGCAGACCCATCTTGTAGATGTCTTCTATGGTAGAGAGGGTCTCCGTACTGGGATAGGAAGGGGCCATCTGATAGGTGGGCATACCACCGAAGAGGGTGTTGGTCCAGCGCGTACGCTCTCCTCCGTGCTCGGCACGGTACTGCACCATCTCACGATTGCTACCCAGAGCGGCATTGTTGTCGACACCATCCAGCACCATGTTTTTCTGCACGGGATTCTGGAAATACATAAAGGCAATGATAACAAACAGCACCACGGCTGCTACATCACCCAGACACTTAAGGGATATTTTCTTGAAATCCATAATCTATGGGGGCTAACTTGGAAGTTGCTAATGACACATCCGTCTGCCGACGGAGCATACTGTGTGTGTGGAGCATGAAAAAGAAAAAGCCGCATTCCCGGAAGGAAAATGCGGCGAAGTTTCTTCTTCAATAAGGAATCGGGATGGCCGCAAATTACTTACGGAGACCCAGAGCCTTAACGATAGCACGGTAACGGTTGATGTCACGCTCCTTGAGGTACTTCAGGAGAGAACGACGCTTACCTACGAGGGGGGTCAAAGCACGCTCGGTGCTGTGATCCTTGCGGTACTGCTACATGTGCTCGGTGAGGTGGCTGATGCGATAGCTGAACAATGCAATCTGGCTCTCAGCGC
This sequence comes from Bacteroidaceae bacterium, assembly GCA_045617275.1. Taxonomy (GTDB): domain Bacteria; phylum Bacteroidota; class Bacteroidia; order Bacteroidales; family Bacteroidaceae; genus Physcousia. Next base: position 20 of record JAZLII010000095.1, on the reverse strand, counting down.
TACCGGTGTCCTTGGTACTC
>JAZLII010000094.1:0-8030 GCA_045617275.1 Bacteroidaceae bacterium | reverse complement strand
GGTGTCATGCATCGCGATGTGGCGTGCGAAGGCGTTGATGTCAAGATTATTCACAAACTGCGCCTTGGCGTAGAACTTAGGAGCAGCCTCAGGGTTCTGAGGATTTACTTGGGGTGATACACTGTAGTTGATCATGGTTGTTTAGGGGTTTGGGGCCCAACGCAAAACCGTTGGGAACGGTGACTAATGGGGTTAAAATCTCGCTTTTGAGCCTCTGCTGGTGGCTCGGGTTGGTCACGCTAATGGCTTTTGATTTTCATGCGTATGATCGGCCGAAGTCATGCGTATGTCGATCTCTTGTCAAAAGGTGGTCATCTCGCTTGATTGACAATGCAAAGGTACAACATTGCAGAGGCTCGCTGACCGCTTACAGCCTTCTTCGCCGAATGTGCTCTTATGTGGCCGGATATGTCCCTTTAAGGCCTGCTGAAAAGTTGCATATTTCGTAAATATTTCGTACCTTTGTAGAGGATTTGAAACAACAACAAAAACCGCTCAGCGTGTCGAAGACCGATGCTTCGCTCGTAGGGCAGAAGAACACAAACAACAATATGATTAATCTTCTAATGCACTCAAATGATAGAAAAATAAAAGCCGTTGTTTTAGTTGTTCTTATGCAGGCAAGCTGCTAAGCGTCACTGCTTTGCAGATGCCGAGCGGTTTCAACCATAACTCAGAATTCAAAAAATCTAATTAAATGAAAGCACGTTCAAAATCAGAGATCGCAATGGCGATGGGCATCAGCGAGAAGACTCTTCGTCGATGGTTGGTTCAGCACAGACAGGTGCTGGGCAGTATGGGTGTAGCACCCTCACAGCGCATTCTTCCCCCCAAGGCTGTGAGATACATCTGTGAGGAGTTGGGAATCGTCGAAGAGGACTTTTTTTAACTTCTGAAGGGACTTTTGAAATTAATTTCCTTTTTTGAAGTGCTAGATATTCAGTACGATACACCCACATTATTAACTTTTGGGTATTTTATTGTTATAACTTTACTACGTGCGCGCGGTTAAAGGGTTTATAGTAGAAAAGCCCCAAAAGTTAATAGAGCGCATTTATGTTGTTGTATTTCAATAATATACATTTTAGATTTTTTATTCAAAAGTCCCTTTGAAAGTTAATGAAACTCCCCTATGGCCATTTTCCTGCATTCTTTTCTTTGAGAATAAAAGATTTCTTTTTATCTTTGCACATTAATATAGCCAGAACCTATTTCCTTCAAACAAGCAATCCGAATGACACGAGAGGAAGCCATTGCAGCAGGTATGGAGGTGCATGAAATACAGCACTCAATGAATAGACGCACTCCATGGCACGATTACAGCTGCAAGGGAACGTATATGCTGACCCTTGTGGTGAGGGATCGTCTGCCATTGCTAGGACGGCTAAAAGGACATTTGGATGGAGATGTCGCTCCTCACGTAGAGTATTCAAAGCTCGGAGCTGCTATTGAGCATGAGGAAATTCATAAGATTCACCACTTTTATCCTCAATTGGAGGTATGGAAGCTTTGTATCATGCCCGACCACCTGCACATGATTGTAAGGGTGAATGAGGACCTGGGCGAAGGGAAGCATCTGGGATATGTTGTCCGTGGCTTTAAGGCGGGGTGCACAAAGGCATGGTGGAGATTGACCGGCGTAGAAACGCAGGGACGGTAGCAAGTGGTGGCATTACTGTTCCTGAGGTTTCAACCTCAGCCGAAAGGCACGCCCTCTTCGAAGAGGGATATTGCGACAAGATCCTCATGCACGAAGGACAACTGGACAAATGGAATCGCTACCTAGATGACAATCCCCGCCGACTGCTCCTGAAGCGCCTTCACCCAGAGCTCTTCACCGTGCTTACAGGCCTGGAAGTCGCAGGTGAGCCATGTCAAGTGGTAGGCAATCGTTTCTTGCTTGACATTCCCGACAAGATGGCGGTCATCGTACACCGTCGCTATACGGACGAGGAGAACGCCCGTCTTCGTACAGAATGGCTTGCATGTGGCGAGCGAGGTGGTGTGCTCGTAAGTGCTGCTATTTCGCCCAAAGAGAAGGACGTACTGCGTGAAGCGATGAACCGTGGCTACAACATCATTCTGCTCAAGGAGAACGGCTTCCCAGAGCTCTACAAACCTGCAGGAGAAGCCTTTGATGCTTGTGCTTCTGGATGGCTATTGCAGATAAGCCCTTGGGAGTTCCACATGGAAAAGAAAGTGATAACGAGGGTACAGTGCCTGTACTTAAATGCAATGGCAGAAAGGATAGCAGGCAATGAATAGAAGCGATGGTGCCACTTCCCATCTGTAGTTGAGAAGGACATCCAGGTCATCCTCATGGTCTTTGGACTGTTCTTCATCAGTTACCTCATCTTCTCGAGAAGGTGAGGTTTTTTATGTCCCGCTGCTCCCTTCAATCCCCTTTTTAAACAAATTTAAGGGGAAAAGTAAAAAAAGTTGAAAAAATGTTTGGCGGTCTGCATATATATATATATTTGTACCCGAAAAAGTTTTATACGCGCATGAGGCTCTTCGGAGCGGCCGGCGATGGGCCAGAAGGAATGGCACCGGAAGGGCAACTGAGCATGGTGGAGGCGCGATGAAAGACTGGTACAACCTGACACAAAAAAAACCTAATGGAGCGACCTTACGAGAAAGAATCTGACGACAGTCCAGATTGATCGAAAGAAAGAGGCTCCCGTGGGAATACACGAGACGAGACAAGACAATTTCATTAATCACTTAAATAACGACAACTTATGAAGCGTTTCTTTACATTGTTTCTTTTGACATTGACATGGTGTCTGGGAATGAATGCACAGGTGCAGCTGCCAGACGACTGGACCGTTTCTGAACAGTATCAGGACAAGGGCCGTATGGTGGTGTATGGCTGCATCAAGGACGGTGACGGCTATCGCTGGGTAGGCGAGGACTACAACTGCGTGGCTGCCTTCATCGGTGATGAGTGCCGCGGTGTGGCCTATCCAAGGTGGAATGGCAACATGAGCACCAACATGTTCAGCATCGAGATCTGGGGTACGGAGGCCGACAACGGCAAGACCGTTACCTTCAAGTTCCTCGACATGGATCAGGTTTACACCGCTCGCGAGACCACTTCCTACACCTTCGGCGAGACTGTGGGTCTGCCCAGCAACGGATTTGTGCTCAACATCAATGAGGCCCGTTACTTTACCTGGAAGCAGGAGGTGGTGGATATGTATGTGGGCAGTTCTATCAATCTGTTCGACTACATCACCTTTGATCCCGAGAATGCCCTCCTTCCCGAGGGTCAGATTTGGGATTTGGGCAACTCTGGTATTTTCCTGGAGCTCGACGGCAACACGGTGAAGGCCTTGCAGCCCACGCCTGAGGATGGATATGCCTTCGTGTATGTGAGTCTGCCTATCAAGTCGATGGGCGAATTCTATGAACTGAAGATCCGTATCTCCGAGGAGCCTGTGCCCATCGAGTCTATCACCATCCTCGACCAGTACAAGGACGGTGTGACCGTGGATGTGGAGGACTGGGCTACCCTGACCAAGATACTGCAGAGCTGCTACACGCTCAATCCTGCCAACACCAACGAGACCCCCGAGTGGAGCTGCAGCTCTGAGACGGGTATCCTGAGAGGCGAGAGAGACGGTGTGGGTCTTGTATGGATTCCCGCAGAGCCCGGAGAATACACCATGACCTTGGCTGCTGAGAATGCTTCGGCTACGCTGAAGGTAACCGTGGTGCAGCCTGTGACCGGTATCGAGATGTTTACGGAAAGAAACAGTACTATTTATACCTATGTAGGTGCAACTATATCTAATTTGTTGCCTTATACCTATACCATCCTTCCTGCCAATGCGACCAACAAGGAGGTGACATACACTGTGGCTGACAATACCTTGTTTGATGCCGACTGGAAGGCCCTCAAGGCCGGTCAGACGACCCTCACGGTGACCAGTGTGGACAATCCCAGTGTGATCGGTACGGCAACCATCGTGGTAGCTCCCAATTACCAGCTTACGTTTAAGAATGAGACGTTGAACGTAGAATTTGTTAGCGATCCTACCAATATAACGGCTGAACTGATGGATAACATTACGCTTACTCCCACCAGCAATTTTGGTCTGACCAGTAGGGACACGGAGGTCCTGACCTTCAGCAACGGCGGCAATACTGGTAGTAATACGCAGGCTTTGCTCCACAAGAATGGCTCGGTTGAAGTCGCTGTCGCAATGCAAGTAAATCGTTCCTATGTTAACAATGGTGAGATCCGCACTGGCGGTATGGTTCTTGCTAATGGAACCTTCACCGTAGTCGCTACTCCCGCTGTGACGGGAATCGTGCTGAATGAATTCGGCCGTAACGTTGAGCCAGGCGAGACTATCGTCGTAGATGATTATGAGAATACCCCCTTCGTAGTGAAGGCAGTGCCCGACGGTGCTATCCTCAAGCCCGAGCTGCTCAGCGCAAGCTTCGTGATGAACAGCCTGTTTGACATGCGCGATCCCGAAATGCCTGACTTCGTGGAAGTGAAGGAGTATAAGGGTAAGACCTGTGTGATGTTCTATCCCAATGCCGTCGGTATAGGTCAGCTGACCGTCAACTACGGCAGCATCGTGTCGGATGTTTATCCCATGAAGATCTGTCAGACGTTCCAGTGGGAACCCGGCTGGCAGTGGGTTAATTTCTTTGCCGGTTCGGTCAAGGCAAGCTATTTTGAAGAGATGCTCATCGAGGCCCGTGGTCAGAATGCAGGCGAGCTGGTCTACAACGATCCTGAGTGGGGCCTGTTTGGCGGCCTTACCACCCTGCGCAAGAACACGGCCTACAAGATGAAGTTTACAGAGGACGATGGCTATGGATGGCCTCTCATCTATCCCACCGAGGAGAAGCCCGCCTACGATCTGCCTATCCGCAAGACCTGGACCTGGCTGGCCTTCCCCTATCAGTACGACCAGAACCTCACCAAGGCCCTGCTCAAGTACCAGCCCACCGAGGGCGACCGCGTGATCTCTAAGGAGGGCGGTTTCGCAGAGTGGAGCGGCCTGGAGTGGGTGGGCAACCTCACCACCCTGGTGGCAGGCCAGAGCTATCTCTACTACAATGCAAGCGGCGAGGCCAAGTCGATGTTCGTACAGCCCGAGCAGGCACTCGACCACACTCCCAAGTGGAGGGCTACCAACTATGCTCCCCGCCGTAACCGACAGACCACCTGGCAGTACGATGCCAGCCAGTGGGCCGACAACATGACCATCGTGGCTACCCTCGAGGGCGAGGACGATGCAGAGAACTGCAGCGTGGGTGCCTTCGTAGGCGACGAGTGCCGCGGTGAAGGTAAGGTGATAGACGGTAAGTTCTTCATCACCGTACATGGCAAGACGGGTGAGACCGTAAGCTTCCGCCTCTACAACGAGATAACCGACAGCTATGCCGAGGTAGGCACCACCCTGAAGTTTGGCCAGATGGCAGGTAGCCTGAAGGCTCCCGTCACACTCGATGTACCCGAGGCAACTGCCATCCAGGGCATCCAGCAGAGCCAGAGCCAGAAGGCCTACGACCTCTCCGGCCGCCAGGCACGCGACGGACAGCACGGTGTCTTCATCCAGAATGGCAAAAAGGTCATCCGATAAGATTTGATGCGTATCTGCAAGAATATAGCAAAAGCGATGATGTTGCTGGCACTCTCCATAGTGCCGGCAACACGCCTTTGCGCCCAAAACATCTCGGAGATAGCCAAGAGCGACCCCTTGGTGATCACGGGATCGGTGGGTACGCAGAACACCTATCACTACTCCTCGATGGGCTACAGCTACCGTTCGCCCCTCAGCAACAGCATATATGCCAATCTCAACATTGCCATATATGGTTTCAACATGCCCTTCTCGCTCCACTACACCAACGACAACCTCTCCTTCAGCTATCCCCATCTCTCGATGAACCTCTCGCCCACGTACAAGAACTGGACGGGCCATCTGGGACAGTCGAGCATGGAGATGTCGGAGTACGTGATGAGCATGTCGTTCAACGGCGTGGGAGCGGAATACAATGATGACAACTGGCATGCGGGCGTCTTCTACGGACGCTTGCGCAAAGCCATCAACGATGACCCTACCAACCCCTTTGCCCGCACACCCCAGTACAAGCGCATGGGATGGGGAGCCAAGGTGGGCTATGGCAAGGGCCAAAACTACATTAATCTATATTTCCTGCGCGCGTACGACCAGCTGAAGTCGCTCGACGACCGTTGGCAGAGCCGTGTGTCGCCCCAGGAAAACATCGTCGTAGGCGTGAAGGGAAGCGTGAGTCCCGCCAAGTGGATGAGCCTCTCTGCCAATGTCGCCACCTCGGTATTCTCTACCGACACCCGTACCGACACCATCCCCATCAACAGCAGTTGGGACAAGATATTCACCCCCCGATACAGCAGTCTCTTCCGCTTTGCCGGAGACGCCACTGCCAATTTCAACTTCTCCTGGCTCAATGCCAACGTGAGCTACCGTCTGCTCCAGCCCGACTACAAGTCGCTCGGTGCCTACTACCTGAGCAACAACTACCACTCCCTGGGCATCACCGCCAGCACCAGCCTCTTCCGCCGCATCAACCTCACCGGTACCTTCTCCGGACAGGCCGACAACCTCTCCAAGGAGCAGATGTACACCACCTGTGGCTACGTCTACGGAGCCAATGCCTCCACCCGTCTGGGCAAGGTCAACCTCACCGCCAGCTACAACGGATACCGACAGACACAGCGCGACGGCATATGCCAGGTGACCGACTCCACACGCGTGGACCGACGCATGTCGAGCTTCACCTTCGTGCCCAGCTACAGCCTGGAGAGCGAGGTCATGGCACACACCATGAACCTCTCGCTCAACTACACCTTCAACAAGGATCTCTCGGCCTATGCCAACGGAGCAGGCGATGTGCGCACGCTGGCAGCCGGATTGAGCTACGGCGTAGATGTGGAGCCATGGAACACCGACTTTGCCCTGAGCCTGAGCCATCAGGAGTCGCGCAGCACACGCAACAACACCTACCTGAGCGATGTAGCCTCACTCACCGCCAGCCGCAGCTTCCTCAAGGAGAAGAACTTCAACCTCTCCGCCACCGTCAGTCTCTGCCACAACCACATGGTGGCACAAAGCGAGAATATGACCGTCGGAGGCGACCTCTCTGCCAGCTACACGCTGAAGAAGGTACACCAGTTCTCCGCCTCTGCCAGCATCTACCGGGAAGGCAACGTCACCGTGGACCGACCCACCGCCCATCTCGACGAGACCGACATCAGTCTCTCGCTCAACTACGTCTACACCTTCGAGCTCCTCCACATAGAGAGCCGCGCCAAGCGCAAGGCTGCAGCGGCCAAGGCGGCAGAGCAGAAGCAGCTGACGCAGAAGATCACCGCGCAGAAGTACAGCGAGCAGAGGCTCCTCGCCCAGCAGGCAGCCGAATAACCGATAAAAAAAACGCTATACCTAAATATATATATGAAGAGTCGTAGGTCGATATTGACATTGGTCCTCTGGATCCTCGCCACCCTGGCTACCATTGCCCAGGACGTGACGATCATGGTGACGCCTGTGCAGCAGGTGTTGCCTCCCCAGGTGTTGATGTACATAGACAATCCAGGGAAGTTCTTCGGCGTACAGCTGACCAACAATACCGACCGCGAGCAGCAGATCTACGTGGGCATGCAGATAGAGCAGAAGATACCCTCCGTGGGTCTCGCGCTCTCCACACCCCCCAAGCGACAGCCCGCCAAGCCCATCGTCCTGGCACCCCGTGCCACCCTCCATCTCACTTCCCTTGAGATCAAGAACCTCTTCAAGCACATACCCTCCAACGAGATAAGTGCACCAGCCGGACTCTTCGACGACTATCAGAACGGCTCCTTTGCCCTCCTGCCCGAGGGCGAGTATGAGGCCCACCTCACCGCCTACCGCTGGAGCAGTCCACAGCTCAGCACACCCCTTGTGGTGAGCAACCCCTCCGGAGGCATGGCCCACTTCACCGTGTGCTACAAGGCACAGGCCCCCGAATTTATCGTGCCCAAT
>JAZLII010000093.1:0-6767 GCA_045617275.1 Bacteroidaceae bacterium | reverse complement strand
GGCCATCTCCCAACCGAAGGCATTGGCCAACTGAGGAATGGTCAGAGGAGCGAGCAGTGCACCCACGCTGGCACCAGCGTTGAAGATGGAGGTGGCAAAGGCACGGTCCTTCTTGGGGGAATACTCGGCAGTCACCTTGATGGCAGCGGGGAAGTTGCCAGCCTCACCGGCAGCGTGGAAACAACGACCTGCGGTGAAGAACCATACGCTCAGAGTCAGTCCCCACAGACCCAGCTGTGAAGCTTTCTCCATGCCACGTAGTGCCTCCATGCTTTCTGCACCATTGCATACCATGGTCATCCATCCACAACCTGCATGCAAGCAGGCAGCGAGGCTCCAGAGCACGATGGCCCAGATGTAGCCCTTCTTCGTGCCCATGATGTCGATGAACTTACCAGCGAAGAGGCTGATGAAGGCATAGAAGATGGAGAAGGTGGCGGTGATGGTACCGTAGTCATTGTCATCCCATTGGAAATCAATGGCGATGAAGTCTGTGTAGGTGAGAGACAAGACCTGTCGGTCCATGTAGTTCACCAAAGTGGCCAGGAAGAGCATGCTGCATATGATCCAGCGGAAGTTCGTCATGGCTTTCTGATTGTAGTTACTCATAGTGTTGATGTATTTAGGTTAATAATTATTTACTATCCAGTGCTATTGTCGTTATCGTCACGCAAAGTTACAAAATAATGTGTGACTCTCGTTACAGTTTATGTTTCTATTGTTTGTCTTATTGTATCTTCCAAAGCATTTCCACATCTTTCCACCGATAAAAGCATCCGTTGATGGCTTCAATGGGGAGGTGTGCATCGTGCTCATTGAGGAGGACGCGTATGAGTACCTCATCCGTTTGGCTACCTCTGAGACCGTCTTTGCCATCTGTGTAGAAGACCAATTGCAGGTTGGCAGCCATGGGTACCAGTTCGTAGTCGTGCCAATGCTCAGCCACCTTGTCGGCATCGGTATCCTTGCCGGATACCTGCTTGCATTCCTCCACCTTCATGAGGGTAAGCAAGCGAAGCAGAGCACTGTCGTGACCGAAGCGGAGATGCACTTTGGGCATACGCTCAGACGTGTGTTGGGACAGGAACGCGTTGGCCTCCTGTATGATATTGTCCAGCAGGTTGACCGAACTGCGTGCTGTCACCCCGCCATTGAGACTGCCAGGACCATTGGTCACGTACATACGATAGTTGATGGCCTTCCAGTAGGATTTCAGTTCGTCGTAGGTGAGGATGTCGTATAGACTCTCCAACCCCACATCCTGCATGTTTGAGACTATCCAGTAGAGTCCGTCGAAGAGCTGTATGGGATCCTCTATCTGCTCGGGGTGCACAAAGAGTTGCGCCATCAGCCTCTGAGGGTGGCAGTAAGCCTCGTAGATGGAGTCCTCCGTATGAGCCCAGAGGTTGCCTTTCTTGAAAGCCTTAAGTTCGTCCGACTCCTGATTGATGACCTCCATGTCGCGTTCATAGGCAGAACGCTGTATCCTCATGGTGGGCAATAGTTCCTTGATGCCCTCGCAAGCCGACATCATGCTCATCATGCATCGGCGCGAGGTGCTACTCTGTGCCGTGATGCCGTCGGTGTGCTGAAAGAGAGTGGGGAAGTTTCTCACCATGCGTTGTGCGATGTCATGGTGCTGGGTCTCCCCGATGAGGGTCAGTTCGCCACTTCGTCCCTTTGCATCCTGCCACACCACCTCCAGACGCTTGCGCAAAGCCTTTCCTGCATCGGTGAGCTGGTGTGTGTCAAACTCCTTCAAGACCTCCTCGTAGCGTCGATCCTCAGTCAGCCATCGACTCCCATGTCGGCCATAGTGACTAAGCATGATAGGCTCGTAGCCCACCGGTGCGGGAGTGAGTGCGGGAGGTGTGGGATAGGCAAAATAGGAACTGCCCAACTGTTCGCTGGACTGTCCCCATGCGGTGAGTAAGCCACACAGACATGCCACTATGCCCCATGCTCTTCTCATGTGTTTACTGCTTTTTTGCTCTATCGTGTATGAATGTTTTTTCTGTGAAACGGTATCCTGGAGATCGACTTTATCTCTCGTAGGAGTAGCGTATGTTGCTCGTCGTGACTTTGGATGCCGTCTGTACATAGATGGCTTTGCCCTTGGGAGCGGGGATGAAACCTTCGCCTACACGGGGACGCAAGTCGTAGCGACCACCTTCGTAGTTCGTCTTCTTCACCACACGCAGGTCTATGTCGTCGAAGTGTATGTCGTGTACCTTGCCTGCCACATCGCCACCCACGAAGCAACCGTTTTCGCCTACGCAGGTGATATGGTTGAACGAGATGTGCGACACCTCTCCACACTTGCCCTCGGTGGCACCCTTGGGGAAGCGCCATCCTGCATCCTTGTGATTGCCTATGGCACGGGGATAACTGGTGACGTAGATAGGTTCGCTCTTACCCCACCACACGTCGCTGAAATAGTGGCAGTCCATGATGATGTTGCTGAAAGTCACCTCGCTCACCGTACCCTCGTCGCGATTCTGGATGCCCAGACCACGATTGCTGGCCGTGATGACACAGTTGTCTATGAGTACGTTGGCGATGCTGTCCATATTCTCGCTACCTATCTTGATGGCACATGAGCGACCCGTCATCACGCAGTTGGTCACCACGATGTCGCGACACGAACCGTACTCTTCATACTCGCGACGGTTTTTCAGGCAGATACAGTCGTCGCCACTCTCTATGAAGCAGTTAGCTATGCGTACTTTCTTACTATGGTCCAGGTCGATGCCGTCACCATTGCGTATTTTCAGGTTGTTGAGCAGGGAGATGCCTTCTATCAGAGCGTCGTAGCAACCCACCAGATGAACAGTCCAGTAAGCACCTTGGCGTATGGTCACATCGCGTATGGTGAGATGCTTCACACCCATGAGTGTCAGTACGTGTGGGCGAGGGTCAAACTTCGGGTCCTTCAAAGGTTTCAGTTCGTAGCTATCCTCCAGTTCCGCTCCCATGAAAGCCACGCCATTGCCGTCTATGGTGCCTCGCCCCGTGATGCTTAGGTTCTCTATGTCCTTGCACCAGAGCCACATCATGCCCTCGCCACGGTTTTCACCGAAGGCACTCAGTTGGTAGACACCCTCATCGGGATTGGCCAGCAATGTGGCATTCACGTCCAGATGAAGGTCGATGTTGCTTTTCAGTTGGATGGGGCTGGCCATAAAGACATGCCCTGTGGGTAGCCACACTTGTCCTCCACCGTTGGCCGAACAGATATCTATGGCCTGCTGTATGGCTTTGGCATCGTCGGTCACGCCGTCACCCTTTGCCCCATAGTTCATCACGTTGTAGATGGTGGTTTGTGCCCATGTACAGGTACATAGCATGAGTAGGGTAAGGGTTATCTGTATGCGTTTTTTCATGATATAATCAGTTTCTCTCGCAAATATACAAATAATATTTGTAAATGGGAAAAGAAATGCTGTGAAAAAATGTCAGCTTAGTCGTAAAGATAGAAGATGCGATGCATTCCGTGCCACTTTTCATCACTGGTAGCCCCTTGGGCACATTGCTGGAAGGCTGCTACGGTGTTTTCCCATTCCTCCTGTCGGGGCAGGGTGGCCAGGCGAGCCATGGCGCTATCCCATTCAAAGTCTTGAGGCGTCTCCACGATCATAAACAGCTTGTTCTCAAAGCGGTAAATCTCCATCTCGAGGATGCCCACCTCGCGTATCCCGTCGCGTATCTCTTGCCAGCTGTATGCAGGGCTATGCAGTCGTTCGTACTCAGCGATGAGGGCCGGTTCGTCTTTGAGTTCCAAGGTCTGGCAGTAGCGCTTGGTAGGCTGATTGTAGGTTTTTACAGGGTAAGATTGCATGTGAGTATGAATTAATGGATGATGTAATATCACACAAAGGTACAAAACTTTTTCGTTCTTTTCGATTTCGTATGATGATTTTCTTTGCCTATATGTTTATAATATGTATCTTTGCATGACAAAATTCTCTACAACCACTATGTCACATACACGTTGGGCCCCATGCCTTCTCCTTCTTTGCTTGCTCCTCTCGCCCTTGACGGCTATGTCTCGGGCCAGTGAAGTGCCTGTGGGTGTGACCGATGTGGCACGCTATGTAGACCCCCGCATCGGCAGTGAGGGACTGGGACGTGTCTTCATAGGTCCCTGTCTTCCTTTTGGCATGGCCAAACCAGGACCAGACTGCGGCGTGGGCAACAATCCCGGTTGGGCCCCTATGCCCGCTACTGTCACCGGTTTTTCCCAGACCCACGTGAGCGGTACGGGTGGCGGCCCCAAGTATGGCAACATCCTTGTGCGTCCTTTCAAGGGAGCCGACCAGCACCGTCGTAGCGAAGACATCGGCTTGGGTCGCTATGCCTGTACCTTCGAAGAGAGTGGCATACAAGCGGAGGTGACCAGTGCCAGCCGAACCAGTTTCTATCGTTTTGTCTATCCCCAAGGCACACGGCCTTATGTGGAGTTTGACCTAACCCATTTTCTTGGACGCAATCCCGTGCCTAAGGCGCGTGAGGCCCAGCAGTTTGAAGGAGCCGATATGCATGAAGTGGATGACCATAGTTGGTCGGGCTGGCAGTGCATCAGCGGAGGATGGAACAATGGTGCACCTTATACCGTCTATTTCTATGCCGAGCAACGCATCCATGCCGATACACTTCTCCTGAAGGTGGGCATCTCCTATGTGAGTGAAGACGAGGCTCGGGCCAATTGCTTGCGTGATATCCCCCATTGGAACTTCAGTCAGACTCATGAAAAGTGCGTGCAGGCTTGGTGCCAACTTCTCTCCCGCCTTCCTCTCACCGAGGATGCCCCTCTTAGGGTAAAACGCATGTACTACACGGCACTCTACCACATGTGCCTCATGCCCACGGAGCGTGAGGATGGTACCTACGATGACTACTATGCCATCTGGGATACCTATCGTACCTCCACCCCCCTGCTTACCTTGCTAGCTCCTGAGCGAGCCACAGCCATTGCCCGTTCGCTCCTCACCATCTATCAGCGAGATGGCTTCCTTCCTGATGCCCGTAGTGGCAACTCCAATGGCAGGACACAAGGTGGTAGCAATGCCGAGATAGTGCTCTGCGATGCCCTGGCCCGTGGTCTCGACATCGATGCCAAGCTGGCCTTGGAAGCCATGCTTAAAGATGCCACGGTGGCTCCTGCGGATGATGAGGCAGAGGGACGAGGTGGGCTGGCCGAATACAATGCACTGGGCTATATCCCTTACATCACAAGTTCGTCTCACGACATTTCCTCTTCCCATGAGGCATCCACCTCTTCGGGTGAGTTGCCTTCGTACCGTCGCATAGCCCGTGCCGGCAACCGTACGGTGGAGTACTCCTTCTGCGACTGGGCCATTGCTCAGGTGGCCCAAAGGGTGGGCGATGAAGAGCTCTATCGACAATACATGAAGCAAAGCCAGCGTTGGAAAAATCTCTGGAGAAAGGACTATGAGCACGATGGTTTCCGAGGCTTCATCATGCCTCGCGATGAGAAGGGCGAGTGGCTCGACCAGTTACCCTTCGGACATAGTCAGCATCGACCGCAGACGTTCCGCTACACGCCGGATGTGAGCTATGAGGGTCCTTGGTACTGCAAGTGGTGGGACTGCTTCATGTATGAGGCTTCCTCATGGGAGTATTCCTTCTCCATTCCTCACGACATACCCGGCCTCATCCAGCTCTGTGGCGGCAAGAAAGTCTTTGAGGCTCGTCTGGACACCTTCTTCGCACATGGCTACTACAATGTGGCCAACGAACCCTCCTTTCTCACCCCCATGCTGTATCACTGGGTGGGCAAACCGGAGAAGTCAAGAGCATTGGTAAAACGCATCATAGAACAGTACTTCAACGACTCGCCCAACGGTCTGCCTGGCAATGACGATGGCGGTGCGATGAGCAGTTGGGTGGCTTGTCACTTGCTGGGCATGTATCCCTTGGCTGGTACGGATGAATGGCTTCGCTACGACCCACTTTGGAAGGATGTCAGTATCCGCGACAGTGTCAATGTGCCCGACCCAGAGCCGGAGAAACCCAATACCTTCATGGCCAAGTTCTCCTTGCACGGACAGACACGACGCTTCTATCTTGACACACGCTATGACTTGGAGACAAAGCAAGTCGTCGTGGACTGGCGCATCTTGCGCAATCTCCGTTGGTGGAAAGGCCGCTATACGATGGAGCCCGTATCTCTCCAGCACGGACAACGCCTGTGCTATGATCAACCTCTCGATGGCCAGCACATCCTTGTGCCAGCCGATCAGACTTTCCTCTTCCTCTCCGACCTTGCTTTGGCCGACCTTCGTCGCATAGACGGCGTGATGGTGGGCACGATGCACTATGACGATGCGCATTGGACCCTTATCGACCAGAATACCTTTGAGCCATGGCGCGACCGTGCCACCACTCTCCATTTCCGGAGCGATGAAGGTGCAGAGATGTGGGTGGCTTGGGGACTCTTCTGCCCCTTGGTGGTCAAGATGCAAGACAATCCCCATGAGATAGACTGGGAGATAACCTATGTCAAATAAAAGATAAAGAACCCAAAAAGAACCCACAATAAGTTTCTCGCAAAATAGATAGAAATATGAAATACAAACTGATCACCCTGCTGTTGTTTTTCTGTGGACAGATGTTGGCTCATCCGCTCACTGGCCTGCTCGAGCGCATCGATCCAGGAGCCTCTAAGCGCATAGCCGTAGAGGTCAAAACAGACAAGTCGGGTAGGGACTTTTTTGAGTTAGACCAGAAAGGAAACAAACCTCTCA
>JAZLII010000092.1:0-10629 GCA_045617275.1 Bacteroidaceae bacterium | reverse complement strand
ATCCTCAGCCCACCATGAGAAGGTGTATCCATAGTGATATTCCATTTCTTGTTCATCCATCACTGTAGAACCCAGAATCTCAAATCTGAAGTCCTTCCTATACATATTATTATTTATAGGAACAAAACGACTACGCATCATCTGAATTTTCTCCTGTTCAGTAGCAGAAAGGAAATCCATACCGAACCCTATAGCCCTGAGGACATTGCTCTTGCCATAGCCGTTGGGCGCAATGAGAGCATTCAAACTTCCAACATCAAGCCTTAAACTACCGATATTGGATATACCTTCTATAACAAAGCCTCTAACAGTCATAATTACATAAATATTTGCGTGGGAGTTGTTAAATTACGACACAAAGGTAGTGTTTTATTTTAACTCACGCAAATCTTTCTGCGTTTTTACTCGATAATTAAACTTTTTTGTGACATGTCGCCAAAATCATTAATATTACCACATAGAAGCCGTAATAGTGCCTGAATTCAACAACAGACAAACGTATGATGTAACCGTCTAGCCTAGGCTAGACGGTTGTATCTTGCTGTACCGATGGCAGAAGGCGGGGCATGTACTGACCGTCTAGCCTTGGCTGGACGGTTGAGAGCAGGAAGAGGGAACGAGCGATGTTGCAGTTTCATGGTTGAAAAGATTTATTATAATTGATGATTCTATATACACCTTATACACCGGTTTTATATCTTATTTCAGTACTGAATGTTACGTGGTGTATATAAGCATGAAAGTTATATACACTTATATACACCTATATACACACAAGAAAATCTTTCCGGTGTATATAGGTGTAGTTAGATGTATATGGTTTTTGCGTTATATACACCCGTGAAACCGTTGGATTTACTTGGTTTTCCACATGGGTGTATAAGGTGTATATAGATTATACACTTTTTTCTTGATTCTGTTTGGAAATAACATTTTAAATGCTTATCTTTGCAGAAAGAATAAATCGCTAACCTCATACATGACTTACAACTATGGAAATTACACTTGCCAGAAAGAATGAGAAGACGGGGCAGCTCTGCTACAGCTACTCCAACGTTGAGAAACTGCTTGACGCAGTGAGAACCAACAAGTACGCTACATATGGCATGCTCTTTCGTGAGGGCTTCGATCAGTTGAGGGATGCCTCGGAAAGCCGCTACTACAACCAGATATACCAGGTGATGGTGTCGGCTCGCTATGGCCGTACGGCAGAGGGCGAAAGGGTCTTCCGTAGCTATAGCGGTGTGCTTGCCTTGCAGGTGAAGGGCCTCCATGAGCCCCAAAAGATAGCCTCCCTGAAGGAGAAAGCCATGCTTTTGCCCCAGACTCTGGCCGCAATGACCGGTTGTGACGGTCAGTCGCTGGTGATTCTGGTGCTGGTGGCCCTTCCTGGCAATCTGCATCCGAAGAAGGAGCATGAAGCCGAACTTTTCCATATAAAATCCTATCGGATGGGTGTGGTCTGCTACGAATCGGTACTCGGAATGCCCATCTCCATCGAGAATCCGCGTCTGGACAGCTCCTTCCTCATGCCTTTTGATAAGGATCTGAAGATAAACGAACGTGCAGTACCCTTCATCGTGGAGCAACCCACGAAGGCAGAGGTGGAAAGGCTGATGGACGGGCGCTTGCCAGCCAACGAGATGAATGCCCCGCATGGCAATCCTCACGAGTTCTATTCCATGAGTCAGGTTTTTGATGGGTGCTACAAGCGCGTGCGCCATGCGATGAGCAAGGAGGACTGGTTCACGCCCATGGCCTCGCTGACCCGTCTGGCTCACGAATGTGCCGAGACGGGCTTGCCCGAGGAGGAGGCCACCTTCCACCTCCTGTGGCACTACTACAAGCTGGATCCTATGGTGGTGCGCAGCACCGTGCGTGCCGTCTACGAGGGTTATGATCCTCTGCCGCCTCTCAACCCCGCCATGCCTAAGAAGCAGGTGGCAAGCATCATGCTCAAGCGGTTCATGGAGCGCCGCTATGAGCTGCGTCGCAACGTGGTGACGCAGATGCTGGAGTACCGCGTGAGGAACAGCATCGACTTCCGCTTCCACGAACTGACGAAGTATGACAAGAATACCATCAAGTATGAGGCAGCCATAGAGGGCATCGAGGCCTTTGATGCGGAGATCAACGGCTTCATCGAGTCCAACTACACCCCGCAGTACAATCCCATCGACGACTTCATAGACAACCTGGGCACATGGGACGGCACCGACCGCATCGACGCGCTGGCCGACATGGTGCCTACGGCGACCCCACACTGGAAGCGCCTCTTCCGCCGCTGGTTCCTCTCGATGGTGGCACACTGGATGGATATCGACCAGGAGCATGGCAACAGTACTGCCCCCATCCTCATTGGCAAGCAGGGCTATCGCAAGTCCACCTTCTGCCGCATCCTCCTGCCTCCCGAACTGCGCAGTTTCTTCACCGACAGCGTGGACTTCCGCACCAAGCAGGAGGCTGAGCGCTATCTCACACGCTTCCTCCTCATCAATATAGATGAGTTTGACCAGCTCTCTGAGCAGCAGTTTGCCTTCGTCAAGCACCTCTTCCAGAAGCCCAACGTCTCGATGCGCCGCATGTACAGCGAGAGCATCGCACAGATGCGACGCTATGCCTCGTTCATCGGCACCAGCAACCATCAGGAGATACTGCGCGACCCCACTGGCAATCGCCGCTACCTCTGCGTGGAGGTGACTGACCCCATCCGCACCGAGACGCCCATCAACTACCGCCAGCTCTATGCCCAGGCCGTGGAACTGATCCGCAAGGGCGAGCGCTACTGGCTCGACGACGAGGATGAAGCCCTGCTGCGCGAGACGAACCAGAGCTTCGACGTACAGTCACCCCTGGAACTCATCCTGCTCGACACGCTGCACCCTGCCAGTGAGAATTCGCTGGAGGGCGAATGGATGAAGGTGACGGATATCATGGTGCTCCTCACCCAGCACAAGGCCTTCAACCGCAAGACGATGAACAATCTCAAGCTCCTGGGCAAGGTGCTGCACAAGGTGAACTTTGCCTGCAAGCGAAAAAGTGATGGCATGTACTACTGGGTGAAGAAGGCTTAGAGATTAGCGCGCAAACTCTACACTCTCAACTCTACACTCTCAACTCTAAACTAAAAATGGCAACGATAGAATGGCAGAAGATGCCACCCAGGAGAGGTGGCGAGGGAGAGCAGGATGAAAGGCTCTTCCCCAGAATGAAAAACAGTGAGGTGGTGGACCTTGATGCCGTATGCGAGAAGATGGCAGGGGCGTCGGTGTTCAGCAGGGCAGAACTGCAGGCGGCCTTCATCCTGGTGGTGGATGGCATCAGGGAGCAGTTGGCTGAAGGACGGACGGTGGATATCCGTGAGCTGGGCACTTTCCGCCTGAACCTTGGCACGGAAGGGGTGGTCACCACCTCCACGCGCCAACGCATGAACCGCCTCCGCGTCGAAGGCATCAACTTCCGTGCCTCCAGCGAGATGCTGCAAGGCATAGGGAAGCCTCATTTCAAGGCGGAAACGCCTGCCAGGGTGAGTTCATCCCTCTCTGCCCAGGATCTCGTGGCTCCTCTCACCGACTACTTCCATTCGCACGACAGCATCACGCGACAGACACTCCAGCAGCTCTTCGGCCTTCCTCACAGCACGGCCGCTCTGCGACTGCAGCAGCTCATCCAGATGGGCATCCTGAAAGCAGAGGGCGAGAACCGCCATCGCATCTACCGGCTTGCACAATAATTTCTTTGCTTTGACCTTCGGTCGACTGCATTTTGCATGTCAGCAAAAGCGCTTCCGTTGACTTCGTCGAGGTTGCTACCGTTCGGCGATATATGAGCGAGCTCACTATCGCTCTCACCTACTCGCCCTTCTTTGGTGTCTTGTGGATCCTGTACATGGCCGTCAGCAGCAGGTAGCCTGGCATCTTGGTCTTCTGTATCTCCGACACGCCCTGGCTGTTGACGGTGTAAACGAGGCTACTGCGGTTGCGCAGCACATCGATGGCAGAGAGGCGGAAGGTGAGCTTCTCCTTGAGGATGGTCTTGGAGAGGGTGAAGTCCCATACATACTCCGTCTTGTTGAGGTCCGAACCGGAATACCCGCTACGCATGTAGACGTTGAAGTCGGTACTGCCCGAAATACCCCAGAACAGCTTCTTCTTCAGTCTCAGGCCTGCTCCATAATCGAAGGCATCGGCGTATGCCACATCGGTGATATTGTTGAAGGCGTGATTCCATGCAAAGCGTCCGTCGACACTACATTCGAAGTCCTTGGAGAAATAACCGAAACTGAAGGGAAGAGCTGCGTGGAGCGACTTGTTCATGCTGCGATGCTTGTCTGCCTGACCCACGTTGGAGAAGAAGTTGACATTCTCGGCATAGCGGAGCGAGCCCTCCCATTTGACCACCCAGGTGGCACTCTTCGTCTCCTTCAGATAGTACCAGCACCGGTTCTCATAGGTCATGTTCCATGCACCATCCACATTCTCCGGACGGAAGAGGTAGGTTCCGTTGGCGGGATTGTAGGTGAAGGCATTGACTATCTGGTTGTAAGTCTTGGCGAAGGAGATCCGGTTTGTCAGATAGTTGATGCTGCGCAGGGTACGCTTGTAGGAAAGCGAGACGTTGAGGCTGGAAGAGGGTTTGAGGTCTGTATTTCCCACGTACGTGTTGATGAGATTGGTGGTCACGGGCATGGAGATCAGCTGTGTCGCCTCGGGCAGGGTGAAGTGATAGTCGGAAGCCAGCTTCAGTTCATTCCTTCCATTCGTGTACTCTGCACTCAGCGTGGGCTCGAAGAAGACGTGATGCTGCGTCAGACAGGTATCCAGCGTGGAGCGATGGTAGTCGGTGCCGAGATGCTTGATGCTGACGGGCAGGGTGGCACCCAGTACCAGAAGGTCCTCTTCCGTGGCAAGCCCGCTCACGCGATGGAAGTCGAGCCCTGCCGACCAGGTGTTCTCGTTGGTAAGGTAATGGTAGCTGTTCTGCTCATCCCTCTGCTGCGTGTCCATGTTCAGGATGCTCTCCGAGTCCTTGGTGCGGCCGTGTCGGTAGCTGGTGAAGAGTGTCCAGTCGCACAGCCATAAGTCCTTCAGTTTGTACGAAAGATGGCTGTCGAGCGTCAGGTTGCGTCTGCCGCCGCTGATGTCCTCGTTCTTCCAGGTCAGTCCGGGAGTGCTTTGCCAGAAGAGATACTTCTCGCGACGCGTGGCGTCGTAGTCCCTGTCGCTGTAGTTCACGTTCACATTCAGGTCGATGATGTCACCGTTTGTCAGATCCTTGGCCAAGGACAGATTCTGCTGCAGGTCAGTACTGTTGGGCGACTTCTCATATTCCCTCCTGCTGGCGTTCTGCACGCTTGCAGCTACAACCGGCACGCCCTCTGCCAGGAGCGAGTCGAGATACTCGATGCGGCGCGTGTGCCAGACGTCATCGAAGGCGTTGCCACTGCGTTCCAGCTCCGTCTGCCTGGCATTCGAATAGCTAGCCCGGGTACGGCTCTCCAGCCAGAAAGGCTTCTTGAGGGTGAACACGTTGGAGGCGTCAAGAGACAAAGCCTTGCTCTCGTTGGCGCGCTGGTGCATGCTGTAGGTGCTGCCGTCCTGGCCATGGAATGTCTCTGCATAGCCAGTCTCTCCACTCTCCGTCTTGTCATGCCCGAAACCGAAGGTCAGGTCGTTCTTGTACTTGTTGCGTGTCAGCAGCCAGTCGAGCTCTGCAGAGTGCTTGGTGGTGAGCGCCTCGTTGGTGGTGAGTCGTTCGTCAAATCCATAGCTGTCGGCACCTCCGGAAAGGTTGGTATTGTTGGAGTTGCCTATCAGCGTGAGGCGTGCATGGTCGGAGTAGCGCAGGCCGAAGAGACGTGCCAGGTACGATTCGTGATTGCCGCCTCCGGCCTCCATGTTGACCATGTAGCCTGTGCGGTATTCCTTCTTCAGGTTGACATCCATCACATAGTCCTTGGGTGCTGTGAGGTCGTTCAGTGCCATGGCGCGGTCGGTCGTCCTGTTGTACACCTTGACGGTCTCGACGGTATAGTAGGGCAGGTTCTCGAGCATCAGCTTGTTGCGGCCGCGGAAGAAGTCCTGTCCGTTGAGCAGCAGATAGTCTATCTTCTTGCCATTGACGAAGATCTCGCCGTTGGGCTTCAGCTCTGTTCCCGGCATCTGACGGATGAGCTCGTCGAGCATGCTGCCATCCGGCACATTGAAGGCATCGGCATTGTAGACCAGCGTGTCGCCTTTGTGGTACAGTTTGACCTTGGTGGCCACCACCGTCAGCTCCTTCAACGTGGACTCCGTCAGGCTGCCTATGCGGTTCATATAGACATCGGGCAGGTCGATCGTGATCCTTCGCCCATACTTCTTTGTGGAGACGGCGAGGGTGGCCGTAGCGTACTGCGGATGCGTGAACCTGAGCAGGTAGTTCTTGCTGTCCGTCTTTTCCTCCCCGATCAGGAAGTCATAGACGGCATCCACCTTGTATGATTCCGAGAAGTGTCCCACTTCCACCTTCTTCTTCTCCAGCAGGGTGCTGTCGCGATACAGGCTCACTTCCACATCCTTTATGGCTGCGCCCGTGAAGGCATCCATCACCTGTCCTTTGAGGAATCGTGGACGGCCGGAAAACTCAGGTGCCTCTTCCTCCTCGACGATAACAAACTGTGCTGAAGCCGCAAATGCAATCAGCAGACTTGCGATAAAGACGATTGTCCGTTTCATACCCTTTATATAAATGAATGTCAATGTTTTAATGCTACTCCTGACGTGCCAGGCCGATGTACATGTCTGCGTCCATGGCATATTCGGCGGTATCATAACCACCCAGGGAGAATTGGAGTGTGTTCTTGGGAGCATTCACCGTCATCTGGAATTCGCCATTCGCATCCGTGACGGTAGCAGCCACCACCTTTCCATTGACATCCAACTGATTGACATGGACACCGGTGAGGGATTTGCCCCCAGTGTTCATTTCCACAACTCTACCATTGATCTTGTCGCCAGCGTTAAGTTCCTTGGGAACTATGGGTTGCGCCTCCAGTCTATAGCTGAAGCCAAAGGTGCAGGTGCGCCATTCGCCCTGGGTGCGGGTGCCAACAAGGGATTTGGGGAAGCTCGATAGGCAGCGCTTGCATGCCTCGGCCATGGCATACACGGGAGCATCTGCCTCCAGTTTGTCAAAGTCATTGGGACCATACTTGACGGGAGCGTGATGCTGGGACTTGTCGGTGATATTGCAGGAGTAGAACCTGGGTGCGCTGACTGTACCGTCCAGGTCGGCATGGAAGAGGATGGTGATCTCTCCGTCCAGACCTGCTACAAGAGCCTCTATGGGTTCCTCCAGGTTGTTGACAATGTATTCAACCTGTTCCTGGGTGGGCTCAAGGGGAAGAATGGTGGGTTCGTCTCCTCCCTTTACGGTGTTGTCCTCATCGACATTATCCACGGCAGGGTCGCTTTCGTTCTCTGCGAAGTTGGCCTGTGCGTCGGTCATACTCTGCATCTCGCCTTCCAGCATGGAAGCGGGCTGTGCCTTACTGGGCAGACTGACCTTCTTCTCCAGTACATTCTTTATCTCGGGCATGGCCTCGGGTGTGGCGAAGGCATAGAGGGCAAAACACATGGTGGGGATGACGAACAATGCCTTGAGCATCATCCATCGGTTGGATTTCTTCTGGTACATCATCATGATGCGTTGTTTGAGTGAACCTCGTCCGAGGGTGTTGGCAAATGGCTGCAGACGATTGCCCACGGCCTTCAGGACGAGAAGTTGTTGGTATTGTTTTGCATCGATGCCTTGATTGATGACGGCCTCGTCGGCCTCGTACTCGTGGATGGCTCGCAGGTCGTGGCCGAGGAGCCAGATGAAAGGATTGAACCACTGGAAGATGCGCATGGCTTCCAACAAGAGCAAGTCGTAGGTGTGGCCCAGGCGGATGTGCTCCTGCTCATGGGTGAGGATGCTCTGCCGATGCTGCTCGTAGTCGTCCACGCTCATCACGATCCAGTGGAAAAGACTGAAGGGTGAGCGGACGGATGGCTTGAGTATCACGGTGTTGCCCTGGTTGTCGGTATGGCGCAGTCCTCCCTGCATGAGGCGATACATCCGGAAAGTCTGCACCAGTAGGAACAGCAGCATCGCGCCCACGCCTGCGAGATAGATATAGGTGAGCAGCTGACCCCAAGTGAGAGAAAGCCCTTCCCCCGTCCTCTCCCCAATTAGGGAGGGGTGAATCTGTATGACAGGTAGCTTGGTGAGGTATTCCGTGGGCATCTGCATGGCTTCCTGCACCGCGGTGGGGTGGCTGACGGAGAGATGCACGAAGGGCAGCACCAGCGAGGCCATCATCGTGAAGAGCAGTGCCACACGATTGAAGCGGTGGAACGTCTCGCGGCTCAGACAGGCGAAGAAAAGGCTGTAGAGCATGGCCAGCGCGAGAGCGGACTTGAAGATGTACTCCATCATAGACGTTTATTCTTTATCAGTGATCAATGAGAGGATCTCCTGCAAGTCATCGTCGCTGAGTTCCTCCTCCTTGGCGAAGAAGCTGATGAGCGACTTGAGCGATCCGCCGAAGAAGGAGTCCTTCACCTCTTTCATGAACTTGCGTGTGTACTCCACGCGTGTCAGGAGGGGATAGAAATAGAAGGTCTTGTCGCCTTCCTCGCCCTTGCGGAAACTGACGAACTCCTTGGTGGTGAGTATCTTCATGAAGGTGGCTATGGTGCTGTAAGCCGGACGGGGTTCTGGGTACTTGTTGATGATGGCGTGCGTGCTCATGGCCTTGCCCTCGTCCCAGAGTATGTTCATGATCTCCATCTCAGCCTTGGTCAGTGTGTGGTCGTCTTTCTTGCGTCTCATATACAGGTAATCTAATGTTTTCGATTTGTTACCGGCAAAAGTAAACTAAAAGATTAAATATCCCTATGTCCAAGTCGTACAAAATGCTTCCCGGATGTCACATTTAACATTTATTGTTAGATATTACCCCCTCTATTATTAGATATTAAGAAAGTATGTGAATGGATGTTTGTTTCCTTGGAAAACCGTCCGCGATCCTCTCGGACGGCGGACGGGGTGTTGCAACGGTATTCATATAACTAATTACTAACTTTTTATTTCTTCTTTGGGTTCTTGTTCCAGTGGTACACGAGGTGCAGCATGGCATAGTGAGGGAGAGAGCGGTACCAGGTGATGGTGCGGCCCTGGGCGTTGACGGCATACTGGGTATTGGAGAGCTGGTGCAGAAGGTCGAAGGCCTCGATGCGGGCGATAAGCTTGCCTTTCAAGAACGGCTGGCTGAGGGAGGCATTGAGTACGAAGTCATCGGTATTGAGGTCGGATGAGCCATAGCCACGGCGACTGTACATGTTGGCATCGGCTGAGACGGTCATGTTGGTGCCAGGCATGGTGTAGCGACCCGAGAGACCGTATTGGTAGTCAAAGGCATTGAGTACGTCGAAGTCGAGCATCTTGCCCTCGCTGTGTCGCCAGCTGATATCGTAGGAAGCACGGAGGTTGAGCTTATTGTGGTCGTACTGAACCGAGGTGCCATTGTGCAGGGTGAGGGTGTTCACCTGGTTGAGATGGCTCATGGTCTCACCAGCCAACATCGTGTGATCCACAGAGTGGTTGTAGTTGGCATCGGCATTCGCCTTCAGCTCCCAGTAGCGCTTCTCGTCGAGGTTCTGGGAGAAGTCCATCTTGGCTGTGGCGATGTAGTTACCGCTCACATTCTCAGGACGATAGGTATAAACGCCGGTGGTGGGGGCGTAGGTGACGGCCTGACCAATGGCCTGGTGCAGATACTTGAACGATGTCGCTACGTGGTACATCCGTTGGTGTGCGCCATAGTTGTTGTAATACTCGGCCTTCAGGCTGGTCGATTGCTCAGCACGTTTCAGATTCGGATTGCCCAGTTTCACCACCAGGGGATGGCTGTCATCGCGATAGGTGATGCGGTCCTGGACGTTGGAGCCTACCAGAGCATGGTCGATTCTCCATTTGATTTCGTGCTGACGATCATGTGTCGGGAACCAGTCGCCTTCGAGAATAGGGTGAATGGACATTTTGGTGTGCGTTGCCAGCGTGTCGAGCGAGCCACGCTGATAGTCGAGCGACTGATGTTCGGGTGCTACCCACAGCTCAAAACTCCACAGCTGATAATCCATTGGCATGCCAAAGTGGGTCTGTTCGGGAGTCAGCCATTTTTTCTGCCCCAGATGAAACAGCGTCACGGGACGCTGCATGCGGTAGTGGCTGTCGTAGGAATTGCCGCGGTCGGTAATGGCCATGAGCATATCCTGCTGAGAGGGCAGCATGAGGGTGTCGGGGTGGTAGAGCCAGTCGTGTGTGCGCTCGTTCAGGGTTGTGAATTGTTCCTCCACGCGCAGCCATAAGCCTTTTTTCAAGAAATTCTGATCGCCGTATGTCAGCCAAGTGAAGGTCTCTGTCTTGTTCCGCCAATAGTCACTCACATTGTGCTGCGAGGTGGCAAAGGGCTTGTCGAAGTCATAACGTCTCATTGGTTCGTTTTCCTCCTTGGTACGGGTGAAATCAAAGATATAATTGAAGTACCTTCGTTTAACCTGATTGATTGTCTGCGAACCCGACCAATGAGTGTGAAAGTCCCAC
>JAZLII010000091.1:0-2603 GCA_045617275.1 Bacteroidaceae bacterium | reverse complement strand
CATCAACTTGTTCTGATCGGGCAGGTCATGGATACGATAGACAAAGGTCTTGCCGGAGGTCTTCTTCTCCCCCGAGGAAGATTTCTTGCCCTTACCTTTGCCCTTGCCCTCGTCCACCTTGCCGATGCTCTCGGCTACGGTGCGGTTGGCCAGCAGCATGAATTCCTCGATGAGGTGGTGAGAGTCGGTGCTCTCCACGAAGTAGACACCCGTGGGATGGCCCGTCTCGTCGATGTTGAAGTGCACCTCCTTGCGATCGAAGTCGACTGCACCATTGCTAAAACGCTTCTCGCGGATGAGCTTGGCCAGCGCATTGAGTTTGAAGAGGGCAAAGTTCAAGGCCTCGTCTCCCTCCAGACCACGCGCATCACCCTGGCTAACTAAATTTTCATTTTTAATTTTTAATTTTTCATTTCCAAAGATCTCGTCCACCTCTTCGTAGGTGTAGCGACGGTTGCTCTTGATGACGGTGTGCACGATGTGGAAGTCCTTCACCTCTGCCTTGTCGTTGATCTTGAAGACCACGCTGAAGGTGAGTTTCTCCTCGTCGGGACGCAGGGAGCAGATGCCGTTGCAGAGACGCTCGGGAAGCATGGGGATGGTACGGTCTACGAGGTAGACACTGGTGGCACGCTTCACGGCCTCCTTGTCGATGATGCTACCCTCCTTGACATAGTGGCTCACGTCGGCGATGTGTACACCCACCTCCCAGAGACCCGCCTTGACGGGACGGAAGGAGAGGGCATCGTCGAAGTCCTTGGCATCCTTGGGGTCGATGGTGAAGGTGAGTACGTCGCGGAAGTCCTCACGACGCTTGATCTCCTGCTCAGTGATGCCGGCATCGATGTGCTCGGCGGCATCCTGCACGGCCTGAGGATAGACATAGGGCAGACCATACTCGGCCAGGATGGCATGCATCTCGGTGTTGTTCTCACCGGCAGGGCCCAGGATGTCGATGACCTTTCCGATGGGGTTCTTGCTGTTCTGAGGCCATTCGGTGATCTTCACCACGGCCTTGTCGCCCGTCTTGCCATTCTTCAAGAGACGCTTGGGGATGAAGATGTCGTTGGCCAGGGTGCGGTCTTCGGTGAGCAGATAGGCATAGTCCTTCTTCACCTGCAAGGTGCCCACGAAACTCTTGTCGGCACGCTTCACGATCTCCACCACCTCAGCCTCACGCACATGGTGCTTACGGCGCGCCATCATGGAAGCCTTCACACGGTCGCCGTCCATGGCATTCATGGAGTTGCGCTCCGCCACGAGGATGGGCTCGCCACCTTCATCGGGCTGGAAGGTGTTCTTGCCATTGGCCTTGCGATGGAAGACGCCCTCCATCACCTGGTTTTGGGCTACATTGATACGGTAGCAGTAGCGTGGCTTCTCCACGATGAAGTCGTCCATGAGCATCTCCTCCAGGATGTCCATGCAGAGCATCTTGGCGGGATGGGTATCGAGACCGAGGATACGGGTGATATCTTTAAAATTGAGCGACTCTCCCTGATTGCTCTGGAAGAGCTCTACGAGCATACCCACGAGTTCTTTCTTCGTGATACGCTTTCCTCCTTTTTTCTTTGACTTACTCATATGTTGTTAGGTTTTGAGGTTTTGAGGTTATGAGGTTATTAGGTTTTGGGGACCCAACGGTCAACCGTTGGGAAGGGTGATTAGCATTTTTTGCCCCCACCGGGGCGGCGCGGCTTTTGGACGAGCCGGGCAGTGAGGTGATGAGTTTTTTCTCAAAACTCACTATTATATTGCAAATAAAGCAAAAAAAAACGAACTATGCACAGGTTATAACGTTTTTTTGCTTGAAAAAACGTATCTTTGCAAACCAAACCATGCAATGGAACAGATTATGAAGAGAATACTCGTCACGGGAGCCAGTGGATTTATCGGCAGTTTCATCGTCAGCGAGGGACTGCAGCGTGGCCACCAAGTGTGGGCCGGAGTGCGCGGATCGAGCTCGCGCAAGTACCTCAACGAGCCCGGCACACAGTTTGCCGAACTCGACCTGGGCAACCCCGACAAGCTTCGCCAGCAGCTCCGCCAACTGAAGGAGGAGATGGGCGGACAGGGATGGGACTACGTGGTGCATGCCGCCGGTGCCACCAAGTGTATCAAGAAGGAGCAGTTCTTCAAGACCAACACCGAGGGTACACGCCACCTCGTGGAGGCCTTGCAGGCTGAGGACATGGTGCCCCAACGGTTCATCTTCATCAGTAGCCTGAGCATCTTCGGAGCCATCCGTGAGCAACCCGTGCGCAAGGCTACCCCCGACAATCGCTGGATATACTCCCCCATCCTGCTCTCCGACACCCCACAGCCCAACACGGCCTATGGCGAGAGTAAGAAGCAGGCAGAGGCCTATCTGGCCACCACCAAAGACTTCCCCTACGTCATACTGCGCCCCACGGGTGTCTATGGTCCACGCGAGAAGGACTACTTCCTCATGGCGCAGAGCATCAAGCAGCATACCGACTTTGCCGTGGGCTACAAGCCTCAGGAGATCACCTTCATCTACGTGCAAGACCTCGTGGATGCCATCTATCTGGCTATGGACGCACCGGGCGTGGAAGGCAAGGCCTACTTCCTCTCCGACGGAG
>JAZLII010000090.1:0-30551 GCA_045617275.1 Bacteroidaceae bacterium | reverse complement strand
TGCTGATGAAAGGCAACGAGGCCATAGCCCACGCAGCTATCCGTTGCGGATGTGACGGATATTTTGGCTACCCCATCACACCTCAGAGCGAGGTTCTGGAGACCCTGTGCCTCGAAAAACCTTGGGAAACCACCGGCATGGTGGTGCTGCAGGCTGAGAGCGAGCTGGCTAGTATCAACATGGTATATGGCGGCGGAGCTACTGGAAAGCGCGTCATGACTTCGTCCAGCAGTCCCGGTGTAGCCCTGATGCAGGAAGGCATCACCTACATGGCCGGAGCAGAGATACCCGCACTCATCGTCAACGTACAGCCTGGCGGCCCAGGTCCGGGCACCATACACCCCAGTCAGGCAGACTACATACAGGCCACCCGTGGCGGTGGCAACGGTGACTATCAGGTCATCGTGCTTGCTCCCGCGAGCGTACAGGAGATGGCCGACTTCGTGGATCTGGCATTCACCTTGGCTTTCCGCTATCGTATGCCAGCGATGATACTGAGCGATGGCGTCATCGGTCAGATGATGGAGAAGCTTCGTCTGCCGGCCTTCAAGCCTCGCCGTACTCGCGAGCAGATAGAGCAGGAATGTCCCTGGGCAGCCAGCGGACGACGTGGCGGACGCAAGAACAACATATTCACTTCGCTCGACCTCGACCCCGCTGTCATGGAGCAGCACAACCTCGACCTACAGCGCAAGTACGAGACGATACGCCAGTCGGAGGTACGCTATGAGACACTCCACTGCGAGGATGCCGAGTACCTCGTCGTAGCCTTCGGCAGCGCCGCACGCATCAGCACCAAGGCCATCGAGCTGTGCCGCGAGAAGGGTATCAAGGTAGGCCTTCTGCGTCCCATCACCCTCTGGCCCTTCCCCACCCAGGCGCTGCGCGAATACGGGAAGCAGATGAAGGCCATCCTCTGTGCAGAGATCAATGCCGGACAGATGGTCGACGACGTAAGACTGGCCGTCGAAGGCGCTTGCCCCGTGAGTCACTATGGCCGCCTGGGCGGCATGGTGCCCACCCCCGATGAGATCGTCGCAGAGATAGAGAAACTGGCTTAATCGAAAAACGATCAGCCATACAACCGAACCATCGAAATATCGAACCATCGAAATATCGAGCTATCGAAATATCGAAACACCCAACAACCGAAACAATGGCAAACGCAAAGGAAGAACTTGACGCACTGGAAGCAGAAGTACAGCGCATCCGTGCCAGAAAGAACAAAGGATCAGGCAAGGAGACCATACGCAAGATACTGAACACCGTCTTCATGATCGGTGCTTTCGTAGGACTGGTGATGTACTTCATGGCCGAACCCGATGAGAAGATTCCTGCCCTGGCAGTCATCGGAGCGTCTATGTTCCTGAAGGTGATGGAATTCATCTTGCGTTTCACAGCATAGGCAAGCTTGCCTGCTCTGCACGATACGGACTTTCAGGTCCAAAAGCAAAGCATTAAAAGAAAAGAAAGAATGACAAGAGAAGAAATCATACAGCCGGAGAACCTCGTCTATCAGAAACCCACGCTGATGAACGACGAACCCATGCACTACTGCCCTGGATGCAGTCACGGCATGGTGCACAAGCTGGTGGCTGAAGTCATAGAGGAGATGGGGCTGGAAGGCGAAAGCATAGGCATCTGCCCCGTAGGCTGTGCCGTCTTTGCCTACCGCTACCTCGACATCGACTGGATAGAGGCCGCACACGGACGTGCCACAGCCGTAGCGAGTGCCGTGAAGCGTATGTGGCCCGAGCATCTGGTATTTACCTATCAAGGCGACGGCGACCTCGCATGCATCGGTACGGGCGAGACCATCCATGCGCTCAATCGTGGCGAGAACATCGCCGTCATCTTCATCAACAATGCTATCTACGGCATGACAGGCGGACAGATGGCTCCCACCACTCTGATGGGCATGAAGACGAGCACCTGCCCCTACGGACGTCAGGCCGACCTGCACGGATATCCCTTGCAAATCACGCAGATAGCATCGACCCTGCCCGGCACTTGCTATGTGACCCGACAGGCCGTACACACCGTGGCTGCCATCAATCGCACCAAGAAGGCCATCAAGAAGGCATTCCAGAACAGCCTGGACAAGAAGGGCGCATCGCTCGTGGAGATCGTGAGCACCTGCAATGCAGGCTGGAAGAAGTCGCCCGAGCAGGCCAACGAATGGATGGAAGAGAACATGTTCAAGGCTTATCCACTAGGCGACCTGAAAGATACTGAATGATTCATAGCCTTTGTGTGAATTAACAACCGTTTCACCGCACAACCAACAATGAAAAACGAAATACTGATTTCCGGCTTTGGAGGACAGGGCGTGCTCTCCATGGGCAAGATACTGGCCTACGCGGCACTGATGGAAGGCAAGGAAGTGAGCTGGATGCCCGCCTACGGACCTGAGCAGCGTGGCGGTACGGCCAACGTGACAGTCATCGTGAGCGACGAACCCATCTCCTCTCCCATCCTGAGCCAGTACGATACGGCCGTCTTGCTCAACCAGCCCTCATTGGCTAAGTTTGAGCAGGCCATCAAGCCCGGAGGCATCTTGCTCTATGACCCCAACGCCATCTGCGAACCTCCCACTCGAAAGGACATACACATCTATCAGATACCGGCCACAGAGACTGCCATCGAGATGAAGAATACCAAGGGATTCAACATGATAGTGCTGGGCGGCCTGATGAAGGCACTCCCCATCGTGACGCTCGACAATGTACTGAAGGCCTTGCGCAAGACTCTCCCTGAGCGCCATCACCACCTCATCCCGATGAATGAGGAGGCCGTGGAGCGCGGCATGGAGGTACTGCAACAGGCGAACCTCGTATGACGATTACCTACCCCATAAAGCGATATACACATTGAGTAAGAAAATCCTATTCATCTGCCTCTCCTTCCTGCTGTCGCTCTCCGCTGCAGCACAGGTGAAGCGCCTCGCCACCGATGGCATAGGCGGCACCGACGGCGGTGAGGCACTCGGCATGGACGAGCAGCGTGGCACCAACCGTCTCTCCTGGGGACGCGACACCACATCGACCAAAGGCGAGAAGGAGATACCCATAGGTCAGTTTCAGTGGAAGATAGACCCCATCCTCGGCGATGTCATCCCCGCAGAAAACAACGACACGGTACCTCATCTCTACAGCAACTTCAACCGCACAGATGGTTACAATGGTGAATACAACTATCTGGGCAACCTGGGCGCACCTCGCCTCAGCCGCATCTATCTCAACCGTGAGGCAGAGAAGGCCCCCTTCCTCTTTGGCACGCCTTTCAGCTATTCGCTGAATGGTTTGCGCCAACTCCTTTTCACCAACACACTCAGCCCCATCACCAATCTCTCCTACCACAGCTGTGGTACCCGACAGAACGGTGAGGACCGCGTGCGTGCCTATTTTGCCTCCAACATCAGCAAGATCAGTGGTTTCGGCTTCAAGCTCGACTATCTCTACGGCCGCGGCTACTACAACGGGGCGCAGGCTTCCGACTTCAATGCCGACCTCTTCGGCTACTATCTGGGCGAGCGCTATGAGATGCATGCATGGGTGGGCGCTGACCACCAGAAGAACGCAGAGAACGGCGGTATCGAGGACGACACCTACATCCGCGACCCACAGAGCTTCCCTCAGAAGTACAACACCACGGACATTCCCGTTCTGCTCGACGATGTGTACAATCGCAACGACAATCAGAACTACCACCTCACGCATCGCTACAACATGGGCTTCTATCGCGAACTGCCCGTGCCCGACTCGCTCAAGCCGAAGATGCCCAACGATGCAGAACTTCTGCTCGCCCTGAAGGACAGTCTTCGCGAGGTGCTGAGTACCGACACCTTGCAGCGGGTACACGTGCTCGACTCCTTGAAGCAACGCTGGCAGAGCAGCCAGGTGGTACCTACGGAGTTTGTGCCCGTGAGCAGTATCATACACACGCTCAGCATCTCTCGTCTGAGTCATGTGCACTACGAGGGACGACAGACACCCAGAGACTACTACACCTACAACTACTATGGTACCAGCGACAAGGTCAAGGACCGCACCACGGGCATGCGTATCCGCAACACCATAGGACTGGCCATGCGTGAGGGATTCAAGAAGTGGGTGAAGATGGGCATCACAGCCTATGCAGCCCATGAGTTTAAGCGCTACGGCGTACCCGCGATGTACTATAGTGCCAGTGCTCCTACAGGACAGCCAGGCCCCGCGGGTCTGTCACAGATCGGTGTGTTGTGGGACGAGCAGCTCCGCCCGTTTACCCCCGACACCGTGGGATGGAGCTCGGGCAATGAGCAGAACTTCATGGTAGGAGGCGAGATAAGCAAGCGCGACGGCCATCTGCTTCACTACAATGTCAATGGTGAGTTTTGCCTGCTGGGCGACGACATAGGCGACTTCCGCGTGGTGGGCAACGGCGACCTCAACCTTGCACTCGGCAAGCGCGACACGGTGAGTGTGCAGGCCCTTGCATTCATCAAGAACGAGACTCCCGACTTCTACTTCCGCCACTACCACTCTCGCAACACCTGGTGGGACAACGACCTGAAGCAGGAACTGCGTACTCGCATCGAAGGTACACTCACCAACAAACGTTCACGCACAAGCATCCGCGTAGGCGTGGAGAACGTCACGAACTATACCTACCTGGGCGTTGAGAAGACCCTGCTCAAGGGTAAGGAGGAGACCAGCGTCAACAACACGGACTATAGCCACAACATCAATGCGAAGCAGAATGGTGGAAACATACAGGTGTTTAGTGCCACACTGAAGCAGGACTTCAAGTTGGGCCCGCTCAACTGGGAGAACGAGGTGACCTATCAGACCACAAGCAATGCTGACGTGCTCCCCTTGCCTACCATCAATGTCTACTCCAATCTCTACCTGCTCTTCCGCATCGCCAAGGTGCTCCGCGTAGAACTGGGAGGCGACGTGCGCTATTTCACCAACTACTACGCACCTGACTATGCGCCTTCCGTAGGACAGTTTGCCGTGCAGGACGCCAGCACACCTCGCATCAAGTGTGGCAACTATCCCATAGTGAATGCCTATGCCAACATGCACCTCAAGCATTGCCGCATCTATGTGGCCGTCAACCATGCCAACGCAAGTACAGGCAGAATGTTCCTCGCACCTCACTACCCTCTCAACCCCATGACCATACACTGGGGCGTGAGCTGGAATTTCTTTAACTAAGACCTCACACACACAATGAAAGAGATACGTTGGGGATTTATCGGCTGTGGAGAAGCCACGGAGAAGAAGAGCGGACCAGCCTTCAGTCTGGTGCCTGGCTCGCGTGTCGTCGCCGTCATGAGTCGCCATAGGGACAAGGCTCGCTCCTATGCTGAGCGTCACAACATCCCTCACTGGTACGACGATGCGATGAAGTTGGTCAGCGACCCCGATGTCAATGCCGTGTACATCGCCACTCCTCCCTCATCCCATGCCACCTACGCCATCATGGCCATGAAGGCGGGCAAACCGGTCTACATAGAGAAGCCTCTGGCCGCCTCTTACGTGGACTGCCAGCGCATCAACCATGTGTCGGAGGAGACGGGAGTGAAATGCTATGTGGCCTACTACAGACGCTATCTGCCCTATTTTCAAAAGGTGAAGGAACTCATCGACAATGGGGCCATCGGACGTGTGATGAATGTGCAGATACGATTTGCGGCACCTCCACGCGACCTTGACTACAACAAGCAGGACCTGCCTTGGCGCGTGCAGAAGGACATCGCCGGAGGTGGCTATTTCTACGACCTGGCTCCCCATCAGCTCGACCTCTTGCAGACATTCTTCGGCCCCATCACTCGTGTGCATGGTTTTTGCGACAACCGTGGAGGTCTGTATCAGACAGAGGACACGGTGAGTGCCACATTTATGTTTCACGACCATCTGCCAGGCTCTGGTTCGTGGTGTTTTGCCGCCCACGAGAGTGCCAAGACCGACCGTATCGAACTCATCGGCACCAATGGCCAGATATGCTTCTCCGTGTTCACCTACGAGCCCATAGCACTCCACACGCTCTCCGGACGAGAGGAGATAGTGGTGCCCAATCCCGAGCACGTGCAGCTGCCTCTCATCACCAGCATCGTGGAGGAACTGCAAGGCACTGGCCACTGCGATTGCGACAGCGTATCGGGCACGGGAGTCAACTGGGTGATGGACCGCATTTTGCGCAAACTGTAATTTCGTCGAACGGTGAGCGATGAGCGATGAACGTCTGTTCTCGCCAGTCTGCCAAGCATGAAGCGCTTAAGGAAAAAAGATAGTAAAGAAAGAGATGAACAAAATTCGCATAGCACTATGGAGTATGCTGCTCCTCTTCGCAGCGCCCTGCCTGGCTCATGAGGCACACGCACAGGAGACACAGGAGGTAGAGGAGCAGACGACCATGCAGAAAAACGACTCGACGAAGACATTTCTCTACCGTCTGCGCAAGCCCATCAATTTTGTGAAAAACTTCATTGGACTTTTCAGCGACTACGATACGACCTACGTGGAGCCCAATCACTACAACTGGGCCACCATGGTGCAAGCCACGACCAACTATGAGACGCTCTCCCTACACGACAAGGACAATCTCTCCAACCTCACTCTCGGTTCACGCCCCAGTGTCAACGTAGGACCTTACCTGGGTTGGGGCATCTTCTTCTTCGGCTATACTTTCGACGTCACGGCCATAGGTAAGCCCAAGCCCAAGAAAACGGAATTTGAGCTGTCCTTCTACACTACCTGGATATGTGGCGACCTTTTCTATCGTCGTACCGGGCAGGACTTCTCCATCAACAGCGCATCGCACCTTGGCGACAATATCACAGCTCATCCGGAGTTTGACCCGTACAGAGGACAAGAACTGCAGGGCATCAAGCTGTCCATGATAGGTGCCAACCTCTACTACATCGTCAACCGCCGCCGTTTCTCTCTTCCCGCAGGCTTCGCACAAAGTACGATGCAGCGAAGAAGTGCCGGATCGTGGAAGTTTGGCGTGAGCATCACCAAGCACAATCTGGACTTCGACTATCAGCGACTGGGAGAACAAGTGCCTCCCCTGCAAGACATCAGTCCATACCAAAGCGTGAAGATGGACTATATGGACTACAGCCTGTCGGCTGGCTATGCCTACAACTGGGTGTTCAAGCCTCGCTGGCTCCTGAGCATCGACATGGCTCCCGCCATAGGCTACAAGCGTACACACCGATCGCTCTGGATCACCGACGATGACTACCAGGCTGACAGTCCAGCTTCTGAGTATATGCACAATTTCTTCGTGTCGCGTGGCAATGTCAACTTCAATGTCACGGGTCGCTTTGGCATCGTGTGGAACAATGGCCACCACTTTGCCGGAATGAGTCTTATTGCTCACAACTTCAACTATCGCTACCGCGATCTCACCATGCACAACTCGTTCCTCACACTCAACTTCTATGCGGGCCTCAACTTCATGCGCAAGAAGGGACAGTGAGCGTTGAGCGTTGAGCGATGAGCGTTGAGCGTCGAACGATGAGCGTTCTTCTGCCCTTCGAGCGAACTACTTTTGTCCCGTAGTCAAAAGTCTCGCAAGCTCGCCGAGCGGAACGATGAGCGTTGAACGATTATACAAACAATGGCACGAACTGCGAACTGCAATCCGTGCCATTATTATTTGATTTCTAAAAGAAAATCGTATCTTACTCTACGACGAGAGGAGTATTCATCTGTGCTGCATAGCCCTGCAAGAGAGCCTCCCAAACGGCCATGCTGGGCACGTCGTACTTGCTCCAAGCCGAACCGACATAGTAGTCGAAACCTGTGATGAGGGTAGTATCCTCGGCTACAGTGGGCTTGGCAAGCTTGGTCTGGCCGATGACGTGACCTACGGCGCCACTCTTCTTCTCCTTCATGGGCAGGTAGCTGAGTTTCACGTTCTTGCTGTTGGGGAAGAGGCAGGCGATGTAGAGCTGACCGTTCTGTCCCTTAGGGGTGTCGAGGGCATCGGCATAGGCGATGTAACCCACCTTCTGGTTGATGACGTAGGCGGCGGGCTGGCTCTCATGCACAGCGATGCCGGCACAGGCATAGTTCTGCTCCATGCCATCCTTCTTTATGTAAGCCACCTCAACATGGGCGAGGTGATTGCCCTTGTCCTGGGTGATGTTGCGCATCTCAAGAATGCCATTCTGCTCATACATGGTGAGCTTGTCGCGGAAGCGCAGGGGACCGTTCTCGATGATCTCAGCCTTCTCATATACGTCGGGGAGGATGAGCTCGTTGCCGTTCATCAGGGCGGGAGCACCGGCACCGAGGGTGGCACCTACGGTGTAGGCATCCATACCCTCGCCACGATTGCGGTGGTAGGTATAGTTGTCGCGATGGAGCTGGTTCCACTCACCACCACGGCCTGCCCTTTGCAGACGAGTGTTGAGAGCATAGCTTCCAAGTTCGCTCTGATAGAGCTTGTCTTGGATGGGATAGGTCACATTCTTGGTGAAAGTATCGAAGCCATTCACACCCTTGTTGTGCATCTTGGGACCATAGAAGCGCCAAGCATTCTTGTCGTTCTCCCAAGTGAGGTCGTCTTCACGGTTGGGGTAGATGCGGCCGTTGCAGTCGAGGCGATACTGACGAGGCTCACCTTTATATATATATAAGGTAGTGCTGCCCTTGGGAGCCAGGAACACCTGTACGAGGATCTTGCCGTCGACAGTCAATTGGTAGGGCACCTCCACCTGGTCGCCATCGGTGATGACGATCTGTCGTCCACCTACGAGACCGAGTGCGCCAAATACTTCATTGCCATTCAGTTCCACGACATCCTGACGCTCCACGTTGGTGGGGTTCTTGATGGTCTTCTTCACACAGTTCTGCTTGCTTCCTGCTGCCAGACCGGGCTGACCGGGCTTCACATCCTGAGCCTTGGCCGAACCCTCCAGATAGCGTACGCGCTCACATGCGGCGAGCAACCATGCACCGGTGCCAAAGGGAGCCTGCGAACGGGCATCTACGATCTTGTTGGGATCGGGCTTCTCGCCGATGGGCTGTACATAGCCGATGCTGCCATCGGGCTGAAGAGCCGTCACACGCAGATAGCCCCAAGCCTTGTCGATGGCCTGACGATATTTGTCGCCCTGGAGCAGACCATGGTTCACACCCCACTCCAAGCCATAGCAGAAGAAGGCAGTACCAGAGGTCTCAGGACCGGGAGCATCACCTTCGCAGAGCATGGAGCGGCTCCAGTAGCCGTCGGGACGCTGGCAAGCCACCACACCATCGGCCAGCTCGCGGAAGCGCTGCTCGAAGAAGGGACGGCCCTTGTAGTCCTTGGGCATGTCGGCCAGCACCTTGGCCATACCAGCCAGCACCCAACCGTCGCCACGTGCCCAGAAGCTCTTGCCTCCGTCGCAGGAAGTCTTCACCTTGGGCCAGATGTACTTGCCGTCACGATAGTAGAGCTGTGCCTCCTTGTCCCACATCAGAGAGTCGCTCCAGAGGAAGTTCTCATAGAGCTTGTCCAGATACATCTGGTCGCCTGTGAGCAGGTACATCTTGGTCATGACGGGCATCACCATATACAAGGCATCTGCCCACCACCAGAACTTATTGTCGGCCATCTGGCACTCATAGCTCATCACCTCCTTGGCACGAGCCACCTTGTAGTCGGCAGGTACGAGGTTGTACATGTCGATGTAGGTCTGGAAGCAAATCTGCCAGTCGCCGAAGAGCACGAAGTCGTCGCCCTCTCCATAGGTCTTGTACTTCCAGTTCTTCTTGTCATTGCTCTTCGCACCCTTCCACTCGTTGTGGCGGCACCACTTATCGCTGTAGTCGTAGTACTGTGCCTTACCGGTGAGCTTGTAGGCTTCCATGTTGCCGGTGAAATAGGCGGCATTGTCCCAGAAACCACGGCAATAGGGCGAATTGTGCGCCTGCCAGTAGTCGTTCACTTTCTCGATCATGTTGAGCACGTCCTTTGCTTCCTTTATCTTCTGCGCCTTAGCCATTTGTGATGTGCCAAGACCAAGGAATACAA
This sequence comes from Bacteroidaceae bacterium, assembly GCA_045617275.1. GTDB lineage: Bacteria > Bacteroidota > Bacteroidia > Bacteroidales > Bacteroidaceae > Physcousia. The sequence continues at coordinate 20,534 of JAZLII010000090.1, read as the reverse complement.
GCAGGACGGTGAGCAGTGTTTTTCTCATATTACTGTTTGTTAGTCGGTTAAACTTTTGATTATTTTGTTTTGGTAAGTTGCGTTTCTGTCTATCACTTTACAAAGATAGCATTTTTTCTTTTACGTACCAAGGCTGCGAACTCATAATTTTTCAATCCCCAGCGAGGGGCTATGAGGAGCGAGGCTGGAGAGGAGGATACAAAACGCTCCAAGATGAGCGTATCGGGCAAGTGGGAAACGTACTCCAGCACGAGGTCGATATACTCTTCCACCGTAGGCATGGGCCAGGGAGAGGCAGCATATTCCTCAGCCATACGCGTACCTTTGATGATCTGCAATTGGTGGAGTTTCAGCGTGGTAAGTGGTAGCTTTGCTATTTCATCGGCCTGTCGCATCAGTTCGTCGTGTCCCTCGCCTGGAAGTCCCAGGATGACGTGTGCTCCCACTCTTATGCCTCGTCGGGCCGTCTCACAGATGGTCTCCACGCTCTGGGCCCAGGTGTGACCGCGGTTCACTCGCCGCAGTGTCTCATCGTTGGCACTTTCCACGCCATACTCCACGATGAGAAACGTGCGCCTGTTGAGACCCTCGAGATAGTCGAGCAGGGCCTCTGGCATGCAGTCGGGGCGCGTACCGATGACCAGTCCCACGACATCCTTCACCTGCAGGGCTTCCTCGTAGAGCGATATGCAATGCTCCACACTGTCGTAGGTACTCGTATAGGCCTGAAAGTAAGCCAGATACTTCATCTCCGGGTATTTCCTTCCGAAGAAGGCCTTACCTTCCTCCAGCTGCTGCGTGACACTCTTGCCTCCTTGGCAATAGTCGGGATTGAAGGTTTGGTTGTTGCAAAAGGTGCATCCGCCCCACCCCACGCGTCCATCGCGATTGGGGCAGGTGAAACCGGCATTGACCGATATCTTCTGTACCTTCACACCCAGTTGCTGCTTGAGCCAATTGCCATAATCCTCCATACGAGGGACAAAGATAGAGAGAAACATGGAAATTGCCAAAAGGATTTTGTCTTTTTTAGGAAAAGTTGTACCTTTGCGAAGCAATATCATCCGACAACCTCAAAAAAAGACGTTCCCTCTGCTTCTGCAAAGGCGTCGCATACTTTAATTCTACCGTTCCCCGCCGTACAAGGGGTTGTTCCCCGTACAAGGGGTTGTTTCCAAACATAAAAAAACAGTAATCCATATGAAGAAGTTACTCTTATCTCTCTTTGCCTGCCTGCTCGCTGCCCCCGTAGTAGCAGGGGAAGACATGACCATCAGCGAAGTAGCAACAGGTGTGTTCAGCCCTCGTGGCGTGTCTGGCATGAATCCACTGGCCGACGGCGAGACCTTTGCTCGCATCGAAGAGGGCAAGCGCATCGTGGCCTATAGTTTCAAGACCGGACAGCAGACAGCCGTGCTCTTTGATGCCGACAACACCAAGGGAAGCGCCAAGGTGAAGGGACTGGACGGCTATCTGATGAGCCCCGATGAAAGAAACATCCTCATCCGCACCCAGACGGAGAGCATCTACCGTCGCAGCTATACAGCGGTGTACTATATATACAATGTACGCAACCATACCCTCGAGCCTCTCAGCGACGGCGGTCCTCAGGAGACTCCACGCTGGAGCCCCGACGGCACTATGGTGGGCTTCGTACGTGAGGGCAACCTCTTCATCGTCAAGCTGCTTTTCGACAACGCAGAGGTGCAGGTGACCAAGGACGGGGCCTTCAACAAGGTCATCAACGGCAAGCCTGACTGGGTATACGAGGAGGAGTTTATGACCAACTGCTCCTTCGACTTCAATGCCGACAACACCATGCTTGCCTGGATACGCTACGACGAGAGCGAGGTGCCTCTCTATAGTTTCCCGCTTTACAAAGGTATGAGCCCTGAGATGCAGGAGTATGCAGAGTATCCTGGGCAGTACCAGTACAAGTACCCCGTGGCCGGAGCTCGCAACAGCAAAGTGAGCGTACATACCTTCGACATCAAGAGCCGCGTCATCCGCGAGATGAAGCTCGAGCTCGGCGAGGAGGACTACATCCCTCGTATCAAGTTCACCAACGATCCCGCCAAGCTGGCCGTCTTCACGATGAATCGCCATCAGGACCGCATGGACATCTATATGGCCAACCCTCGCAGCAGCGAGTGTAAGATGGTGGTACGCGACCAGGTGGCTCCCTACATCACGGAGGATATGTATGAGAGCATCACGATGATACCCGGTGGCTTCGTCTTCTGCTCGGAGCGCGACGGATGGAACCATCTCTACCAATACGACCTCAACGGCAATCTCCGCAAGCAGGTGACCAAGGGCAACTTTGAGGTGATAGACTTCTACGGCTACGATGAGACGACCGGATCGTTCTACTATTCCACCAATCAGGGCAGTCCTCTGCGTACAGCCGTCTACAAGACCGATGCCAAGGGTAAGGTGACACGCCTCACCTCGCGCGAGGGTACCAACAGCGCCATGTTTAGCACTTCCTTCAAGTATTTTGTCAACACCTACAGCAGCATCGACTGCCCTCCTCTCTATCAGGTGTGCGATGCCACAGGAAAGACCTTGCGTGTGCTGGAGGACAACAAGGAGCTCCTCAGTCGCCTCTCAGGCAAAAATCTGGGCAAGAAGGAGTTTTTCACCTTCAAGACAAGCGAGGGCGTGGAGCTCAACGGATGGATCATCAAGCCTTGGAACTTCGATCCCAACAAGAAGTATCCCGTCATCATGACACAGTATGGTGGCCCCGGTAGCCAGCAGGTGAAGGATATGTGGAACATCGGCAACTGCGGTTCGTCAAGCCTCGAGCAGTACATGGGCCAGCAGGGCTTCATCTCCGTCTGCGTGGACGGTCGTGGCACGGGTGGACGTGGTGCAAAGTTTGAGAAGCAGACCTATCTGCATCTCGGTGTACTCGAGGCGAAGGACCAGGTGGAGACGGCGCTCTACCTTCAGACCCTGCCCTATGTCGACGGCAAGCGCATCGGCATCTGGGGCTGGAGCTTCGGTGGCTTCAACACGCTGATGTCCATGAGCGAGGGTCGTCCCGTCTTCGCGGCAGGTGTGGCAGTGGCTCCTCCCACCAGTTGGCGCTACTACGACAGCGTCTACACCGAGCGCTTCATGCGTACGCCCAAGGAGAACGCGGAAGGCTACGACGAGAGTGCCATCAGCCGTGCCTCTCAGCTCAGTGGCAAGGTGCTCCTCTGCCATGGCATGGCCGACGACAACGTGCACTTCCGCAACATGGCAGAGTACGTGGAGGCCCTCGTTCAGGCCAACAAGACCAACTTCAAGCAACTCGTCTTCACCAACCGCAACCACTTCCTGATGGGTGGCAACACGCGCACCTTCCTCTACACCAACATCGTAGAGTGGTTTAAGGAGAATATGTAATATATACCACCCGCCCTATGCGAAAGACCCACCTCCCCTTCCTGTTGCTCGTCCTGTTGCTCGCCCTGCCTCTGATGTCATGGGCGGGCAAGAAGCCATCTATGCCTTATAGCGAATGGATGGTAAGAAGCGAAATGCAGCGCGTACCGCAGTCTTGGATGCTTGACTTCACCGACCCTCAGAAGCGGCCACAAGGCAAGTGGAGCTACGTGATGGGCATCGAACTGGAAGGCATGCTCGATGTCTACCTTACCTACGGAGGGGAGGACATCCTGCGCTACGTGGCCTCATATCCCGAGAAGATGATCGCTGCAGATGGCAGTGTGACGGGCTACAAACTGGAAGACTACAACCTGGACAATGTGCGCACGGCACACTTCATCCATCGCGTCCAGCAAGTCGTACCCCATGAGGGGAGTGACAAGGCTCTGCGCACACTCTTCCGCCAGTTGGAAGAGCAGCCTCGCACCCAGGAGGGGGTGTGGTGGCACAAGGCCATCTATGCCCATCAGGTGTGGCTGGACGGCATCTTCATGGGACTGCCCTACTACACGCTGGCAGCAGAGAAGATCAAGGGAAAAGAGGGAGCCAGGCAGATCTACGACGATGCGATGCACCAGATCAGCCGCACCTTCCAGCGCACCTTCGATCCCGCCACGGGACTTTGGAAGCATGCCTGGGACGAGACCCACTCCATCTTCTGGGCCAACCGCCAGACGGGACTCTCTCAGCACACTTGGGCACGAGCCTTGGGATGGTTTACCATGGCGATGATAGAGGTGCTCGATGCGCTGCCTGAGGAGTATGAGCAGAGGGCGCAGCTCATCGACATGCTGCGCCAGACACTCACGGCTGTGATAAAGTATCAGGATAAGAAGAGTGGTGTGTGGTATGATGTACTGGATGTCGACGACCCGGCCAACTACCTGGAGTCCACGGCATCCTGCATGTTTGCCTACTGTCTGCTGAAGGGAGCACGCCTCGGCTATCTGGACAAGACCTTCCGCAAGGCAGGCATCAAGGCGTACAAGGGCATCCTCAAGCAGTTCGTGCAGGTCAATCCCGACCAGACCCTCTCCCTCACCCGTTGCTGCTCTGTCAGCGGATTGGGTCCTGAGACCAATACAAAGCGCGACGGTTCGTTCTCCTACTATATGTCTGAGCCCATCCGCGACAATGACGCCAAGGGCATCGGTCCCTTCATCTGGGCCTCGCTGGAGATGGAGAGACTCTGACTCTCTGCACGATAAGACGACACATCATCAAGAAAGACGCATCGGGTCACTTCCCGGTGCGTCTTTCTTACGTCGAAAAGAAGCCTATACTATCTTCTTTCCTAAACGTTCTTATCCCCCTCTTAAAGTCTGTACGTTCTTTTTTTTGCCCTCTAGCTCATCTCTTTAGCTAAAAAGTCCGTAGAGCTCAGCGTCTATCATATCCGTGATCTTCTTGAAGTCGGCAGGATTGCTCTCAAACTTCATCGTGTCGCCATCCACAATGATGAGCTTCCCCTTATAGTCCTTTATCCAGTCCTCATATCGCTTGTTGAGACCGGTCAGATAGTCGATACGGATGCTCTGCTCATACCCCCTCCCTCGCTTCTCTATCTGTGAGATGAGATTGGGGATGGTGGAGCGGATATAGATCATCAGGTCGGGCAGTCCCACAAGCGACATCATCAGGTCGAAGAGCTCGGTATAGTTGTCGAAGTCGCGATCGCTCATATAGCCCTGCTCATGCAGGTTGGGTGCAAAGATGCGTGCATCCTCAAAGATGGTGCGGTCCTGGATGATGGTATCCTGGCTCTTGCCTATCTCCACCACGTCGCGGAATCGCTTGTTGAGAAAGTAGACCTGCAGATTGAAGCTCCAGCGGCTCATGTCTGCATAGAAATCCTCCAGATAGGGATTGACGTCGACTGGTTCAAACTGTGGTGTCCAGCCGTATCTCTTGACGAGCATCTTGGTAAGCGTAGTCTTGCCGCTTCCTATGTTTCCTGCTATAGCGATGTGCATGTGGCGAATTGAAAATTGAAAATGGAAAATTGAAAATTGCGAATGGAAAATTGAAAATGGAAAATGGAAAATTGAGGGCTGAGGGGGATTATTCAAACATATTGAAGAGCCGGGCATTGACCTTGTCCACGATCTTTGCGAAATCTTCGCGACAGTTGAGGAAGTCCATGCCGTCCACCTCTATCGTAAGCACCTTTCCCTTATACTTTTTGTATATAAAGTCCTCATAGCGCTGGTTGAGGCCCTTGAGGTAGTCGATCTGTATGCTCTGCTCATACTCCCTCCCTCGCTTCTGGATATTGGCCACGAGATGGGGGATGCTTGCACGGAGATAGATCATCAGGTCGGGCTCCTTGACCATGTCCATCATCTGCTCGAAGAGCTCCATAAAGGTCTCGTAGTCGCGCTGGGAGAGATGGCCCTGGGCATAGTTGTTGGCCACAAACACATACACGCCCTCGAAGATACTGCGGTCCTGGATGATGGCGTGATTGCTCTGGTTGATCTGCAGGATGTCCTTGAAACGCTCTTTCAGGAAATATACTTCAAGGGGGAACGACCAGCGATTGATGTCGGCATAGTAGTCCTCCAGATACGGATTGTAGCTGACAGCCTCAAAACGGGGTTCCCATCCATAATGACGAGCCAACATCTTCGTCAGTGTCGTCTTTCCGCTACCTATATTTCCTGCTACGGCTATGTGCATTGTGGGGTGTTCGTTGAGAGTTGAGAGTTGAACGACCTTTAACCTATAACCTAACTTTGTGACCCCGGCGGGACTCTAACCCGCGACACTCAGAACCGGAATCTGATGCTCTATACAACTGAGCTACGAGGCCTTCATCACACTTTGCTCCGGCAAAGCACCGCAAAGTTAGTAAGAAAATGGCAAAGCAACAAACGCTTATGTCGATTTTTTTCCTTCAAAACGATGCTTTGTGCTATCATATTGAAAATTATTAGGCCAAAATACTTGCAAATTCATAAAAATATAGTAACTTTGCAAGACAATATGCAATCAAACTATAGAAACAACATGAGCAAATTGTTAAAACCAGAAGGTTACACCGCCATACTCAACCTCAAAGAGACTGAGCTCGCCATCAAGCGCATCAAGGACTTTTTCTTGTCCAGTCTGAGCACCGAACTTCGCCTGCGCCGTGTCACCGCTCCACTCTTCGTACTGCGTGGACTCGGTATCAACGACGACCTCAACGGTGTGGAGCGTGCCGTCAACTTCCCCATCAAGGATATGAATGAGGCCACGGCTGAGGTGGTACACTCGCTGGCTAAGTGGAAGCGTCTGACCCTGGCGGAGTATCAGGTGGAGCCCGGCTTCGGCATCATCACCGACATGAATGCCATCCGTGCCGACGAGGAGCTCGACAACATCCACTCGCTCTACGTGGACCAGTGGGACTGGGAACGCACCATGACCGCTGATCAGCGCAACATAGCCTTCCTCAAGAAGATAGTCAACAAGATCTACAGCGCCATCCTGCGCACCGAGTTCTACATCTGCGAGACTTATCCCCAGCTCAAGCACTTCCTCCCCGAAGATATCCACTTCATCCATAGCGAAGAGCTCTTGCAGCTCTACCCCGACATGACCGAGAAGGAGCGCGAGGATGCCATCTGCAAAAAGTACGGTGCCGTATTTATCATGGGTATCGGTGGCAAACTGTCCAACGGCAAGGAGCATGACCTCCGTGCCCCAGACTACGATGACTGGACCACTCCCAACGAGGATGGGTTCCTCGGTCTCAATGGTGACCTTCTCGTGTGGTATCCCACCTTGGGCCGCAGCATCGAGCTGTCCTCCATGGGTATCCGTGTGGACAAGGAAGCCTTGCTCCGCCAGCTCAAGCTGCAAGGCAAGGAAGAGCGCCAAAGCCTATATTTCCACAAGCGCCTGCTCTCCGACACACTGCCTCTCTCCATCGGTGGTGGTATCGGCCAGAGCCGCCTCTGCATGGTGCTGCTCCACAAGGCACACATCGGTGAGGTACAGAGCTCTATCTGGCCCGATGCTATGCGCCAAGAGTGCAAGGAGCACGATATGACGTTGATTTAAGGTTTTAGGGGCCCCGGCGGAAAAGCGCCGGGAACGGTGGCTATGGGGACCCAACGGTCAACCGTTGGGCACGGTAGTTTTGAGGTTTAAGGTTAAAGATAGAGGATAAGAAAAGCCGTCCGAGAAATCGGGCGGCTTTCTGTTTGATGGATGTAAAATTTGTTACTTTTTACTTTTCACTTTTCGGTTCTCTTACTTTTCCATATCCTTGGGCAGTACCAGATTGAGAAGCACGGCCAGGAGGAATACTACGGCTACGCAGTTTTCTGCAAAGACAGTCTTAACGATGTCGGGGAAGATGGAGAACATCTGGGTAGCCTGGGTGAAGCCAAGGCCCACGCTCAGGGAGAGCGAAGCGATGACCATGTTGCGCTGTGAGAAGCCGCAACGCGACATCATGTTGAAACCAGCAAAGAGTATCGAACCGAACATCATCACGGTACAGCCTCCTAGCACAGCCTGTGGGATGGTGGTAAGCAGGGTACCGATGACGGGGAAGATACCGCCCAGTATCATGATGACAGCACCGGTGGCGATGGTAAATCGATTGACCACCTTGGACATGGCGGCGAGGCCGACGTTCTGGCTGAATGAGGTGATGGGGGTACAGCCGAAGAGTCCGGCAATACTGCTCACGAATCCATCGCAAGCTACGGCTGCACCGAGCTCTGACTTGTGGGGATTGCGTCCCAGGGCACCATTGGCCAAGGCGCTGGTGTCACCGATGGTCTCTGTGGCCGAAACCAGGAAGATGGCGATGATGGAGAGTGTGGCTCCCAGGTCAAACTCCAGCTGGAAAGGCATGAAATTGGGCAGGGCTATGACGCCTACGCCACTCAGTCCGGAGAAGTCTACCATACCCATGCAGACAGCCGTGATGTAGCCCACGATGAGTCCTACGAGTACCGACAAGGAGCGCAGGATGCCGTGTGCAAACACTTGTGTGAGGAGGCAGGCCAAAAGGGTGATGCTTCCCACAAGCCAGTTCTGAGCCGAACCGAAATCTGCAGCGCCCTGACCACCTGCGAAGGAGTTGGCACCGATGGGCAGCAGGGAGAAACCGATGGCCGTCACCACCGTAGCGGCTACTACATGGGGGATAAGCTTGGTCCAGTATTTGGGGAAAAGACCGAGTACACCCTCCACGATACCACCGATCACTACGGCACACATCAGCGTGCCCATGCCTTGACTGGTGGCGATGACAATGGCCAGGGAGAGGAAGGTGAAACTGATACCCATGACGATGGGCAGACGCGAACCGATGCGCCATACGGGATACAGCTGCACAAGCGTACCTATACCGGCGATGATCATACAGTTCTGGATGAGGGATGCACTGAGCCCCTGCTCCAGTCCTACGACGCTCGCCAGGATGATGATGGGCGTGATGTTACTTACAAACATGGCCAGCACATGCTGCAAGCCAAAGGGTACGGCTTGTACGATGGGTACACGACCGTCAAGTTGATAGAGGTTGGACATTTTTCTAAAGTTGAGAGTTGAACGTCGAGCGTCGAACAGGCTCATCTCTCTTCGATGAGCCTGTTCGACTGTCTCTACAATGTATTATAAGAATGCGTACTTCAGGATGAAAAGGGTTGCCAGGATGTACGAACCGATACCCACCTCTTTCCAGTGGCCAGAGCATACATGCAGGAGCACATAGGTGATGAGTCCCATAAGAATACCGTCGCTGATGCTATAGGTAAGTGGCATGAATGCGATGCACACGAAGCATGGGATGGCATTGATATAGTCGGTAAAATCGACCTTGCGGATGTCGTGCATCATCATCACACCCACCAGCACGAGAGCAGGAGCTGTAGCCTCAGAGGGGATGGAGAGGAACAGCGGTGCGAGGAAGAGCGATACGATGAAGCAGAGGGCTGTGGTGAATGAGGTGGGACCGCTACGGCCACCCACGTTGACACCCCAAGCACTCTCCACATAGGTAGTCACGGTAGAAGTACCGAGCACTGCACCGAGGGTGGTACCGATGGCATCAGCCATGAAGGCTTTGCGCAGACCGGGTATGTTGCCCTGCTCATCGACCATGCCCGCACGGTTGCTTACACCGATGAGCGTACCGATGGTGTCAAACATATCGATGAAGAGGAAGGTGAGTACACAGATGGCCATGTCGACGCTGAGGATGCTGCCCCACTCAAACTGGCAGAAGATGGGAGCCAGACTGGGAGGTGTGCTCATCACCGAACTGAAATGGGTGACACCCAAGGGGATACCGATGGCCGTGGTGACAAGGATACCGATGAGCAGCGCACCTGTGACCTTGCGAACGAGCAGCACGGCACTCAGGAGGATGCCCAGGCATGCCAGAAGCACAGCAGGCGAATGGAGGTTGCCGAGGGTGACGAAGGTGGCCTCGCTGGACGACACGATACCTGCATTCTTCAGACCGATGAAGGCGATGAAGAGGCCGATACCAGGCGAGATGCTACGACGCAGAAGCAGAGGCATGGAGTCCACTATCTTCTGCCTTAGACCCGTGAGGGTCAAGAGGATGAAGATGATACCCTCCAGGAACACTGCAGTGAGAGCAAACTGCCAAGTGTAGCCCATCGTGAGCACGATGGTGAAGGCAAAAAATGCGTTTAGTCCCATACCGGGAGCCAAGGCAAAGGGCAGCTTAGCATAGATGGCCATCACGAGTGTGGCCAGGACTGCCGATACTACTGTCGCGGTGAAGATGGCGCCCTTGTCCATACCCGTATTGCCAAGAATATCGGGATTGACAGCCAGGATATAGGCCATCGTGAGGAAGGTGGTGATACCACCCATCACTTCCTTCTTTATCGTCATGGTTTCCTTCTTGAAACCGAATATTTTCTCAAGCATAAGTCTGTTTTTATTAAGAAGAACTACTCTTCATTCTTCTGCAATTTACAAAAGCCTTATTGATCCATTCTTCTTTCTTAATTCTTAATTCATTTAGAACGCCCACTTCATAGCAACGGTGGGGTTGAAGAAGAAGGTGCGGTCACCCGCATTGCGCCAGATGAAGTTGTTGCTGATCTCCCACTCAGTACCTACGCTGAACTTCTGCTTGGTCTGCTTCTTGTTGAGTACATTGTACCACAGCTGAGGCTCAGAGAGGAATACGAGCCCCTTCTCGTTGTTGTTTGCCTTGCGGCCATACCAGAGGTCAGCGAAGCCAGAGAAGGTCCACCATCCCTTGGCAAAGGTCATACCCCATACACCGGTCAGCTGGAAGCCTGACATGGGATCCAGAGTGCCAAAGGGTGAATCAGCACCTTTGAGGAACTGCTTGTAGAGAGCCTGCAGGGTCCACGTGCGGCTGAAGTCCTTGCTGTGCCACTGCCATGCGGGACCGATCAGAAGGGCCTGCTGGAAAGGACCGCTGAGGTTCACACCGCCATCGTACTCAGCATGAGCCGTGATGCTATGCTGTCCCTTGTCGCTCTCCATGAAAGTGAAGTCACGGCCGATCTCCCAGTATGCGCCAAACACGCCACGACCCACATTGTCGGTACCCATGTCGGTACGGTAGTCGAGGTCGATGAACAAGAAGGTCGAACCGAGCTTGTCGGCATTGAAGAACTCCGCGGTGGTCGTCATCATCTGACGGCTGGACTCCGAATCGGGATTGGTGTGTCGACCCAAGTCATAATGCAACTGCAGGTTGAACTGTGCACTGGCTGCCATACAAGAAAGCAGCATCACGGGAAGTAAGAAAAGCTTTTTCATGATTGTATTTATTTATATGGTTAATTTTCAATTTCCCTATAGCTCGTCTGTGAGGGGTTGCTTCTCCTTGCCGTTGAAGCTCTTTACCTTCATGCCGAGCTTGTCGGGCAGGATGGCATTGAGCACGATACCCACGAGAGCGGCAATGGCAAGACCTGAGAGATGGACGCTACCGATAGCCACACTGTCGCCTGCACCATACTTCACACCGATGGCGAGCACAAGGATGAGGGCGGCCACAAAGACATTGCGTGAGCTGGAGAGGTCCACGTGGCTTTCCACCAGATTGCGCACACCCACGCTGGAGATCATACCATAAAGTATGAGGCTCACACCACCGATGGTGGCAGCGGGCATGAGGCCGATGAGGCAGGCAAACTTGGGACAGAAGCTCAGCAAGATGCTGAAGACGGCTGCCAGACGGATCACAGCAGGATCAAAGACGCGGGTAAGGTTGAGCACACCGGTATTCTCACCATAGGTGGTGTTGGCAGGAGCACCGAAGGCACTGGCCAGAGCTGTGGCCATACCGTCACCCACGAGGGTGCGGTGCAGGCCGGGCTTCTCGAGGAAGTCCTTGCCCACAGTGCTGGAGATGGCACACATGTCGCCGATATGCTCCATGATGGTGGCAAAGGCGATGGGGACAATGGCGATGACACTGCTCAGCAGGAAGGCGCTGTCGGTATTGTCGAAGATGGCAAGCACACTGGCTTCACGGCTGAAGGGGACACCAAACCATGCTGCATCCTTCAGAGGGGCGAAGTCCACCTCTCCTGTCACGGCTGCCAAAGCATAGCTCACCACCACACCCAGGAGGATGGGAATGATCTTGATGACGCCCCTACCCCATATGCTGGCTGCTATCACTACTACGATGGCAGTGATGGCCAGGAGCCAGTTGGTGGTACAGTTCTGGATGGCAGAACCAGAGAGCGTCAGGCCGATGGCTATCACCATGGGACCGGTCACCACGGGTGGGAAGAACTGCAGCACCTTCTTAGTACCGAGCCAGCGGATGAGTCCAGCCATCACGAAATAGGCCAGTCCGGCACACATCACACCGAAGCAGGCATAGTCCAGCGCGAGGGTCTCCGTCATGCCCTGGGCCACACCCATCTCCTTCACCGACAGGTAGCCACCGATGAAGGCAAAGCTACTTCCCAGGAAGGCGGGCACCATACCCTTGGATACGAAGTGGAAAAGGAGCGTACCCAGTCCCGCAAAAAGGAGGGTCACCGACACCGACAGACCTGTCAGCGCAGGTACAAGGATGGTTGCTCCGAACATGGCAAACAGATGCTGGATGCCGAGAATCACGAATCTGGGATATCCCAGGCTACGGGCATTGTCTATGCCCTCTTGTGGCTTAAATTCCATGGCGTGTTGAATTGTGGTATTAAAGATTCGCCCCTAAATTATAAAAAATTGTTAACAACGCCAAACAAAAGACGTAAAAAGTGTAAAAAAGCGCCACCTATATTACTATAGACGGCGCTTGATGATATGAATGGGGAGGTTCTTCCCTAAAACTTCCAGCCACGGAATGTCCTTCCACTTCCCTTCAGTTCGGCACCGAAGTAGAAGCCGGGCTGTGTGGGCTGGTTGTAGGCCACATTCTGGGTGGCGATGCTGATGCGATACACGGGGTCTTGCAGGAAGGTGTGGAAGCGGTAGTCGGTGGGGATGCTGCTCACGTAGAGGCGCAGATGCTGGCTGTCGCGGGTGCGAACGAGCACTTCCTCACGCCAGTCACCCATGATGTCGCCCTGGAGGCAGGGATTGCTCTTCGTGCCGTTGTTGAACTGGCAACCATCCATTTTCAGCAGAGGCTTGCACTGGTGGTCGTTCCAGTCATACTTGCTCACCGTCTCGTGGTCGAGCAACTCGCGCAGCAAGTCACCGTCCCACCATACGGCCATGTTGGTACTCAAGCCACCTATGCGCACAGGCTGACTGCCATCTACGCCGGACTGCCCGCCCGTGATGGGCTTACCGTCCACGCCTGCCATGCCGCTTGCTGAGGACCACATCTCCAGACCAGGATTGGTGGGATCGATATCGGCTGCCATGCAGCGACCCACGTCGGTGCCGCTCTTCGTCTGCCATACGATCTTGCCAGTGGCTGCATCGTGCAACTCAGCTCCGTCGCGTTTGTTCTCGTGGCAGTCCCACACGTAGAGGCGGTCATCGTTGGGGAAGAAGCCCGTCAGGTGCATGGCGTCGCCATGTCCCATGCGAGTGCTGTAGAGCCCCGTGCCATTGTCGTCAAAGGCACATGCACCGTAGATGATCTCGTCCTTTCCGTCACCGTCCACGTCGCCTACGCGCAAGTTGTGGTTGCCCTGTCCTGCATAGTCGCGTCCGGCCTTGTCGCTGTCGAAGATCCAGCGGGTCTTCAGCTGCTTGCCGTCGTAGTCGAGAGCCCAGAGCGTGGTGCGGGTATAGTAGCCACGACACATCACCACGGAGGCATGCACACCGTCCAGATAGGCCACGCAAGCCAGATAGCGCTCCGAGCGGTTGGCGTAGTTGTCGCCCCAGTCCTGAAGCCTGCCACGTCCGGGCTGATAGTCGAGAGTCTGCACTGCCTCTCCGGTCTCGCCGTTGAAGAGTGTGAGGTATTCCGGTCCGTCCCAGATGTAGCCCATCTTCTCGCCACGCTCTCCCGTACCGGGCTTGCGCCAGTCGGCATCCTTGTTGCCTATCACCTTGCCCTTGCTGTCGGTGGTGCCATCGGCGGTCTTCATCACCACCTCGGCCTTACCGTCGCCATCCAGGTCGTATACCATAAACTGTGTGTAATGCGCGCCTGCACGTATGTTGCGACCCAGATTGATGCGCCAGAGCTTCTTGCCATTGAGCTTGTAGGCATCGAAGATCACGGGAGAAGTATAGCCACTGTGGGAATTGTCCTTGGAGTTGTTGGGCTCCCACTTCAGTACGATCTCCATCTGTCCGTCACCATCGAGGTCGGCCACCGAAGCATCGCTGGCCGTATAGCCCACGGGGCGCACACGTAAAGGATCCTCCGATGCAGAAGCATAGGAGATGTCGTCGGCAGGCTTGTCCAAGGGGATGTCCAAGTAGCCTATGGGCGAACCGGCTTGCAGGGTCCACTGGCCAGAGAGCTTGCCCTTGGAGGGACGTACTTCGTACACGGCATCCTTCTCGCCGGCGTTGTTGTCGATGAAGGTGGTGCTCTGCTTGGCACTCCGCTCCCCTATCTTCTTGCCGTCCTTGTAGATGGTGAAGGACTGGTCCATGGGGTCCTGAGTGAGGTAGCGCCAGGAAAGTGTCACGGTCTTCTCATCGGAGCGCACGGCCACGAGTCCACGGTCGAGCTTCTCTTGCTTGAGCAGGGTAAAATCGTAATTCGTCTGTGCTCTCATCATCGAAGGAAGCAATGAGAGACAAACCAGAAGAAAGTTTTTGTTAATCATAACATTGTACTATTTAGAAAGTTTTGGTCAGAATTGGAGCAAAGGTAAGTTTTTTTTTGTAATTTTGTATCCAATTTCGGGAAAAATGTGTCCCGGAAGACCTTTTTTATTCAATATTAATCATTTAAATGATGTACAAACATCTACAGCAAGAGGCTCAGACCCTTACCTTCAAGCACTATGGCAGGAAGGGCTACAGCATCTTCAACAGCCTGCGTCGCGAGATGCGCATCGGTGTACTGACCGTTGCCACCCTGGCCACAGCCACCATCCAGAAGGTGGAGGCCATGGAGCCCGTGAGCACGGTGCAGACCGCCGTTGAGGACGAGGATGGGAAGAGCCTGGGCGAGGTGACCGTCAATGGTGCCTTGGCCCCGCTGACTCAGTTGCAGTCAGCCCGTATCGTGAGTGTACTCAGCCGCCAGGACATTGCGCAGGCGGGAGTGCAGAGTGTCAACGATCTTTTGAAGTTAGCCACAGGCGTGGACGTCCGGCAGCGCGGTGGCTTTGGTATCCAGACGGACATTAGCATCGACGGAGGTACGTATGAGCAAGTCACAATCCTGCTCAACGGTGTCAACATCAGCAATCCCCACACTGGGCATCTTGCTGCCGACTTCCCCTTCTCTCTGAGCGACATCGAGCGCATAGAGGTGCTAGAGGGAGCAGCCAGCCGTGTGTATGGCGGGCAGGCCTTTGGTGGTGCCATCAACATCGTCACGCGCCACGACCGTGAGTCGAGCATCAGCCTCGGCGCAGAGGGTGGTAGCCATGGTACCGTGCAGGGCGATGGTCGCATAGCCTTAAGCTACAGGTTGCGCTCGGGCAGCCTCCTGGGGCAGCGCCTCAGCGGTGGTGGCGGCAGAAGCGATGGAGGCACGCTCAACGATGCCTGGAGCAAGGGTCAGCTCTACTATCAGGGTGACCTCAACCATGAGCATTTCGACCTCGACTGGCAGTTTGGCTTCTCTCGCAAGGAGTATGGGGCCAACACGTTCTACAGTGGCATGAGCAACGACCAGTGGGAACAGAATGAGCGCTACCTCATCAGCGTCGGTGCAGAGACCAAGGGCAAGTTCCACTTCAAGCCTCAGGTGTACTGGAATCGCACCTACGACAACTATCAGTGGCACAAGGGCACGCCCAACAACTCGCATCAGGCCGACGTCTACGGCGCCCGTGTGGGTGGCTGGTGGAACTGGGCAGCAGGCCGTACGGCCATGAGTGCCGAACTCAGGCAGGAGGGCATCCTCTCCAGTTCGCTGGGCAAGACCATGGACAGCATCGACTTCGTATGGGCACATGGCGCAGAGAAGCAGTACACCAAGCAGGCACAGCGCACCAATATCAGTTACAACCTGGAGCACAACATCCTCCTCGAGCACTGGACGCTGAGTGCCGGCCTCTTGGCCAACATGAACAGTAGCGTGGGCCATCGCTTCCGCTTCTATCCGGGCATCGACATAGCCTATCGTCCCGACAGTCACTGGAAGGTATATCTCACTTACAACAAGGGATTCCGTCTGCCCTCCTATACCGATCTCTATTACAACAGTCCCGACATCACCGGCAACAGCCAGCTTCGTCCGGAGGAGAACCGTTCCCTGTCTCTGGGTACACAGTATCAGCGAGAGGGCCTGCTGGTCACCCTGCGTGGATTTTACAACCGTGGTCACAATATGATCGACTACGTCAAGGCGCAGTTTGGTGATGCAGCCCATGCCGACAATTTCGACCTCGACAACCTCGGCGTGCAGGCAGAGGCCAAGATGCAGTTTGCACCGCTCATGGGTAAGCAAGACACCTGGGTGCGAAGCCTTTCGCTGGGCTACACCTATATGCATCAGAACCGTGAGGGCAAGTACCACATCTTCACTTCGCTCTATGCCGACGACTATCTGCGCCACAAGCTCACGGCCAGCCTCCACCATCAGATCGTGAGCAAGCTGACTGCCACGTGGAGCCTGCGCTATCAGCAGCGCATGGGAAGCTATCAGGTGTACGATGGACTGAAGGCCACCGACCAGCTGGAGGAGTACAAGCCCTATGCCACCCTCGACCTGAAGCTGCAGTGGACCGACCGTTGCTACGACCTGTATGTGCAGGGCACCAATCTGACCAACCGCCGCTACTGCGACCTGGGCAATATCCCCCAGCCAGGCGTGTGGGTGATGGCCGGTGCCCGCTGGAAGTTCACTTTCTAAGCAACCACCACACAGACACATCCATACATCCCGAGGAAGGCCACAGCGCCTTCCTCTTTTTTGGACCAAATTTATTGTATATCAACAAGATAACTTGGCAGAGTGTTTAGAAAATACTCTACCAACACTCTACCATGGTAAAACGTTGATCATCAGTACCTCTATCCCCATTTGGTAGAGTGGCAGAGTGTTTTTGTACAAAACTATTTTTCGTTCAGGTATAGTTCCGCTATGCGAGTCCCTACTTCTTGACTATGGAGCTCACAGGATTGCGCAGGCCGGAGTAGCTGCTGAGGTATGCCTTGGCCGAACCGAACTTCAGGAAGAGGTCGAGGCGTACGGGGATGTGATTGTCATCATCGCTCACAAAGAAACGGACGATCTCCTTCTCCTTGCCCTTCTCCTTCTCTATGAAAGAGAAGACCAGGCAGCGAAACTTGACATCGGTATGCTCCTGCTTGACCGTCTCTTTGCCACGATAGACGAGGAAGACATTGTCGACCTCATCTCCATCGGCCAGCCAGAACTGCATCCTGTTGGACTTCTCAAACTGGCTGATCTTGAAGGAGCGGGCTCGCTGCATCATGCTGATCATATCGTAGACGCAGTCTTTGAAGTCGCGCTGCCCACGGGTGACCTTGCCCTCCGGATTGCGATAGGTCTGCTTGAGGTGGGTCTTGCCCTCGGGATAGCTGTAGGCAACCTCATCCACACGGTACTTCTTGCCCTCATAGGCTCCCTTGCGATAGACGAGGGGCACATTGTCGGGAGTAATGGTGGCGGTGAGGGTGTCGCGCATGCAGAAGAACTTGTCGAGCTTCGCACTGGTGCGCGTGATGAGGTGGGTCTTGAAGGCCTTCTGACCCTGATAGTCGACAGAGGTGGTGGAGAAAGTGGCTGTACCCGCCTTGACCCAGACGAACTTCCAGTTGAAATACAGTTCGTACTGCAACTTCTCACCTGCCTGAAAGGCGGTATTGGGCAACGGGCACTGAGCCAATGCGTGGCAAGTGAAAAGGGAAAAGATAAAAGTGAAAAGTGCAGTCAGGACTGCCGAGTCGAATATCTTCTTCATGGTATGAGTCATCTTTTGGAGGAATGATATACAATTAGGCACATGAATATATCTGCTGTTGAGGCAAGAAGTCCCTTGCAGCACGAAGCCACAAGGGACCTGGATAATCAAGGGAATGTGTACGTGTCGTGTGGGGATGGGGATGATGCGAGAGAATTACTTCTCCGTCATCTCACCCTCGATGATGAGGCGTACCACCTCGTTGCGCGCATTGCTACGCACGGTGATGGTCTTCTGGAAATGGCCGGGGAACTTGCCCTTGCCATTGTAGGTAACGTCGATCTGACCCTTCTCACCTGCCTTGATGGGAGTCTTGGTGAAGGTGGGCACAGTGCAACCACAGCTGGCCAGAGCCTGGTGGATGACGAGGGGAGCCGTACCGGTGTTGGTGAACTGGAAGGTGCACTTGCGCACGGGGTCGCTAACGGGGAAGTTGCCCAGGTTGCACTTCAGGGTGTCGAACTTGATCTCGGCATAGTTGTCCTTGCCTGCCTCGGTGGTGACAGGGTTCTCCTTGGGACCGCCCACGAAGGCTGAGATAAGCAAGGTGGAGCAAAGCATGGCTCCTATCAAAAGGATCTTCTTCATGATGAGATGTTTATAGACGTTTGAAAATCAGATGGGGCTTTGTGCCGACATGGCGCCCACTTATCTGAACGCAAAAGTACTGTCTTTTTTTGGAAAACCGACACAAAACTGTGCTAAAAAATGTTGATTTGACACAAAAAGGCACGAAAGAATGGCATTTGTAGGGGAAAAGCGACCCATCATTGCATTATTTTTAGTACTTTTGCACTCCTTATCAAATAACATAGGTGGTTGGGCGACAGAGCCGCAATTGCAAATTACGAATTACGAATTACGAATTATAAATTACATAGTCGGCTTATCAGGCTGAAACCGATAAGCGAAGCGACCGAACAAACAATAGAGCACCATGATAGTCTACAATACGACCTACACCGTGGCCAACGCAGATGCCAAAAACTTCATCATCTGGATACACGAGGTGTACATGCCCAAAGCCACAGCCGACGGACTGCTGAGCAAACCCCGACTGCTGCAGATACTCACGCACAAGGACCCCGAGACGGAGTGCTTCTCCCTGCAACTGGAAGTGGAATCGGTGGGTCTGCTCCAGAAGTGGTACGCTCAGAGCGGAAAGGCGCTGGTGGAAGAGATGCTCAAGACTTTTGGCGACAAAGTAGTGGGATTCAGCACGTTGATGAACGATATAACGCTGAGCGATGAACGATGAACGATGAACGTTGAGCGAAAGCACTAAGGTAAAAAAAAGAACTACAGCTTTGACGACACAAGAAACAGAGAAAATCATACTCGGCATAGACCCGGGAACGAACATCATGGGATATGGCGTGCTGAAAGTGAAAGGACGCCAGGCTGAGATGGTGGCCATGGGTGTGATAGACTTGCACAAGTTTGGCGACCACTACCTGAAGCTGGGACATATCTTCCAGCGCGTGAGTGGCATCATAGAGTCCTATCTGCCCGACGAGATGGCCATCGAGGCTCCCTTCTTCGGCAAGAACGTGCAGAGTATGCTCAAGCTGGGACGAGCCCAAGGTGTGGCCATGGCTGCTGCCATACAGCGACAGGTACCCATCACGGAGTATGCACCCATGAAGATCAAGATGGCCATCACCGGCATAGGCACGGCCAGCAAGGAGCAGGTGGCCGACATGCTCCGTCGTATGCTCAAGCTGGATGCCGAGGAGATGGGCAAATACATGGACGCAAGCGACGCCCTCGGTGCGGCCTACTGCCACTACCTGCAGATGGGCAGGCCCGAGACTGACAAGAAATACAAGAGCTGGAAGGACTTTGCCAGCAAAAACGCAGACAGATGCAAAAGATAATAGAGATACAGAATGGTGTGACACGCCACCCCGACTACCGCATGGCGGAGCCCGTAAGCCTCTGCATAGAGGAGGGCGAGCAGATAGCCATCGTGGGCGACAACGCTGCGGGCAAGAGCCGACTGGTGGACATCATCACACAGCGCTACCCGTTGTTACTCAACGAGGTACGCTACGACTTCGCTCCCTCCACCCTCAAGATGGTGAGCGAGAACATCAAGTACATCACTTTCCGCGACTCCTACGGGGAGCAGGACGGCACCTACTACTACCAGCAACGCTGGAACCAGCACGACATCGACGAGAGCACACCCACCGCGGGCGAACTGCTGGAGCAGTCCTTCGTGCAGCAGCATGGCGATGCCGCCTTCAGGGATCATCTCTATGAGATGTTCGGCCTGGCATCCCTGCTGGACAAATACATCATCACGCTGAGCAGTGGCGAGCTACGCAAATTTCAGCTCACTAAGACCCTCCTGGCAGGGCCTCGTGTGCTCATCATGGACAATCCCTTCATCGGACTGGATGCCCAGACACGCGACCAGCTCTCCGACCTCCTGCAGCGCCTCATCGAAGAGACGCATCTGTTTGTGATACTGGTGCTGAGCAAGACGGACAGCCTACCCTCTTTCCTCACCCATGTATTTCCCGTAGAGGGCATACGTCTGATGCCCAAAATGACGGTGGAGGCCTACATGGCGCAGCAAGCAGGTTGTAC
>JAZLII010000089.1:0-14537 GCA_045617275.1 Bacteroidaceae bacterium | reverse complement strand
GGGTAGCGACCCTCCACTCCTCAGTACACCCAGATCTGCTTGCCGGTCACCTTGCTGGTACCGCGGATCCCCTGATCCACGAAGTCCCAGATGAAGCCAACCTGATACTTGGGGTACTTACGTACGAGATCCCAGTACTCCTCCAGTCCACCCATGGAGTTACCCATGCCGTGAGCATACTCACACTGGATGAGAGGACGGGGCTTGTCGCCCTTGCAGTACTGCTCGCAGTTGTTGTAGTCGGCATACATGGGGCAGTAGAGGTCGGACTTCTTGTTCATGTCCTGATAAGCCTGCTCATACTGCACGGGGCGCTTGCCACCGAGGGCAGTCTCGAGCTCCTTCACCTTGTCGTAGGCAGCCTCGAAGTTGTCGCCATATCCACTCTCGTTACCGAGACTCCAGAAGATGATGGAGGGATGGTTCTTCTGCACCTGGAAGTTGTTGACATTGCGCTCCACGATGGTCTGCTTGTACATAGGATCCTGAGCCAGTCTGCGGTCACCGTAGCCCATACCGTGGCTCTCGAAGTTGGCCTCAGCCACCACGTAGATACCATACTGGTCGCAGAGGTCGTACCAGCGTGGATCGTCGGGATAGTGACAGGTACGCACGGCATTGATGTTGAGGTGCTTCATCACCTGGATGTCCTGTATCATGCGCTCTACGCTTACCACATATCCGTTGTCGGGATCCAGCTCGTGGCGGTTAGCACCCTTGAAGAGTACGGGCTTGCCATTCACGAGCACCTGGGCATTCTTGATCTCCACGCTGCGGAAACCTACCTTCTTGGAGATCACCTCGCTCGCACTCTTACCATTGCCGAGGCTCACTTCCAGTGTGTAGAGATAGGGATCCTCTGCACTCCACTGATGGGCACCGCTCACATTGAGCTGTGTCTTCTGGTTGCTCATGCCCTCAGCCTTGGCCACCTCACGACCGGTCTTGTCCTTCAGGCTGTAGCTGAGCTTGCTGGCCTTGGTGCCGGCCATGACAGCGCTCACGGTGAGCTGACCGTCCTTGTAGTTGTTGGTCAGGTCCTGCAGGATGGCGAGGTCCTGGATGTGTACCTTGGGACGGCTGTAGAGATACACCTCACGTGCGATACCCGTGAAGCGCCAGAAGTCCTGGTCTTCTCCGTAGCTACCGTCACACCAGCGCATCACTTGCATGGCGATGAGGTTCTTCTTGCCGGGCACGAGGTACTTGGTCAGACAAAACTCTGCCTCGACCTTCGAGTCCTCGCTGTAGCCCACAAACTTGCCGTTCACCCACACCTGGAGGTTGCTGGTGGCCGAACCCACATGCAGGTATACGTCCTCGCCCTTCCAAGAAGCGGGTATCTCCACTTCCTTACGGTAGCTACCGGTGTAGTTGTTCTTCTCCTCTACAAAACCGGGCTGATTGGCAAACTGCGTGCTCCAGGCATAACCCGTATTCTTGTAGATGCGGTCACCGTGGCCGTTCAGCTCGAAGAGTCCGGGTACGGGGAAGTCTTCCCACTTAGAGTCGTCGAAGCCCACGGCCTCAAATCCCTTGGGTGCCTCGTTGTGGTTCTTCACGAAGTTGAAGCGCCACTTGCCCTCAAGGCTCATGTAGCGGCTACTGTTTTTCCTCTCTCCCTTCTGAGCCAGATCGGCCGACTCATAGGCGAAGAAACTTGCACGGGGCGCCTCCGTGTTCACACGGTTCTGGCTGGCATCAAGCCAAAAAGGCTTGGCTCCCGTCTTCTGCGCAGAGACGGCCATACAGGCCACGGCTGCACAGGCTAAAAGAACTTGTCTTTTCATGGATGCAATTGTGTTATTATTGTAATGTTTACGAAATTTGTTTCTCTTTCCAATACGTCAAACAAATGTTTTGGCCAACAAAGATAATACTTTCTTTTGAAAGTAAGGGTGCACTACCTACTTTTTTTAAGGATTTCTTGCAGATAGCAAAAAAACGTAGTACCTTTGGATTTTGAAATAGAATGTCCAAATAGATTTATCACTACATAATATAGATGAAAAAGATAAAAGGAACACCTGCCCCTGAGCAGCACCGTCACCTCGATACCCCAACGTCTCCGTCTCAGCCTATCGGCAAGCGGAACATATGGACTTCCCCACTCCTACCAGTAGCCTTGGTGGCTGTGGCTCTTGTCACGCTGGGCTACCTGCTTTACAGCCAAGAGTGGGAGATGCTGTACCGCAGTCAGGAGCTCAGCCTTTTCCTCCCCACCCGCCAGTTCTATGAGGGTATGACCATCTATCCCGGTGGCACGCTCCAGTGGCTCGGCTGCTGGTTCACCCAGTTCTTCTACCACCCCGCCTGCGGCATCGCACTGATGGTGGGTCTCTGGGCTGGCATCGTGGCATTGTCGAAGCATCTCTTCCATCTGAGAGGATGGACCGTGCTCTTGGCTCTCCTACCCGTGCTGATGCTCATGACGGGTGTCGTGCAGACCGGCTATTGGCTCTACTATACCAAGTTGCAAGGCTACTTCTTCGTGCCCACACTGGGTGTCCTGCTAAGTCTGGTTGCCGCTTGCATCTATAGGCTGCTCACTTGCCGCATGGACTTTTCCAAGGGAAGCCTGCTGGTGAGCGGCTTGAGCATGGGTCTGGGCCTGGCATGGATGGGAGTCTTTGCATGGAGGGGATATCAGTGGATGGGCGCATGGTCATTCCTGGGCCTCGGACTGATGGCTGCGACCATCTCGCCGAAGCATCTTAGCAGTGTCAGGGAAGGGGGTCGCCCGGCCCTCACCGTCCTCCTCAGCGAGGTTCTGCCCATCTTGGTGGCTGCCTATTTCATCTATCAGATACCTCTCCGAGCCTACAACTCGGTGTATTGCCAGACGCAGATCGATACCATTTACGTGGCCAGCATGCCATCGTTTAGCTATAGCAGCAGTGTCTTCAGTGCCTACTATTGGCCTATATATCTGCTCTTTGCGAGCTTTGTGCTCATCGCGCTCACACCATGTCTGTCACTCCTGCGGCTGAAGGGCAGGCTGTTCGCCATGGCTCAGGGCATCGTGCTGCTGGCCCTGCTGGGAGGTAGCCTGTACTACATGAAGGAGCGCTGGTACCACGATGAAGCCTTCCAGCGCGAACTCGTGATGAACCGTTGCATAGAGGAGGAGAACTGGGAAGGTGTGCTCGATGCGGCTCCCGCTTGGACGGAGGCCGACACGCTGAAGCAGCCCACACGTGCCATGGTGATGATGAAAAATCTCGCCCTCGCCCGTCTCGGACGTGCCGGAGATGAGATGTTCAACTATCTCGAAGGTGCCAAGGAGCAGAGCATCCAGGAGTTCTCCAAGATGAGTGCAGATGACCCCTTCGATGGAGAGGCAGGCTACTACACACGAGGTGTCGACGATGGCTACCAGCGCTGGACACCCGATTCAAGTTCCACGACACCGTTCAGCGACCAGTTTGATGCGATCAAGGACAGGCTCTATCGCCACCATCAGCTCAACATACGCCTGACTCAGGCGGGAGGTAAGTTGCTCTATTACAACTATGGCAAGCTCAACTTCTGCTACCGTTGGTGTATGGAGGACGGTGTGGAGTTTGGCTGGAAGGTGGAGCACCTCCGCTTCATGGCGCGCTGTGCCTTGCTGAAGGGCGAGTGGAAGGTGGCACAGAAGTACCTCAATCTCCTCAAGCAGACTCGCTACTATCGTGAGTGGGCAGAGCGCTATGAGCCTTTCATCGGCCATCCCGAACTCATGGCACAGGACCCCACCCTGGCTCCCATCTGCAAGTTGAAGGAGTTTGGCGACCGTCTCGATGGCGACAACACCCTGGTGGAGCTCTACCTCCTCCGTACCTTTGCCAACGGTCACGGTGTCGACCCCGTCTATCAGGAGCAGACGCTGCTTTGCTCTCTCATCATGAAGGACATCGACCTCTTCTGGCCCCGTCTCTATGAGTACATACAGATGCACAGCCAGGAGCCTGGTTTCCATCTGCCCCGTCTCTATCAGGAGGCTGCCTTCCTCTATAGCATGCTCGAGCCCAACAGGCCCAGCTATATGTGGCCTGGCATGACCAACGCACAGGCCATGCAGAAGTTGCCCTTCGACGAGAGTGTAAAGCAGAGCTATAGCAACTTCATGAACTTCAACGGACGTGCCGACATCGCACCCTTGCCTGAGGCTCAGAAGCGCATCGCCTTCCAGCCCTACTATGGCAACACGTTCTACTACTTCTATTTCCTCGTGCGCGGACAGAAGACGAATTAGGTTGTGAGGTTATGAGGTTCTTCTGCCCCTTCGGAGCGCGCTCAGCCGCCTCCTTAGACTATAAACAATGAAAAGGATGCTTCGCAGCGAAGCCTGCAGAAGAAGCGTCTCGTAAACGAGCCGAGCGATGAGGTTTTAAGGTTATTAGGTTAAACGATATGAAAAAGACGATATACATATTATTGATGATTCTGATGGGAGGAATGGCTTCCTGCAGCAGCCCTTCCGTTCCTTCACAGTTTACCACCGTCGACAGTCTTCCGGCTATCTATCCCGACTATATCGATGTCACCGTGCCACAGAACATGGCACCTCTCACCTTCCTCATGGAGGCAGGCAGTGAGGACATCGTGGCACAGTGGACCGTGGGAGGCCAGACATGGGTGATCGGTAGCGAGGAGGGTGTCTGCCCTTCAGCCGATGAGTGGGATGAGATGAAGCAGGCTGCCCTCAAGCAGGATGGCGCCATGCAGGTGGAGGTCTATGCCAAGCAGGCAGAGGCATGGAAGAAGTACAAGGCCTTCCACATCTACGTCTCGCCCGACAGCATCGACCCTTACATCAGCTATCGACTCATCTCTCCTTCCTACGTCACCTACGAGGGCCTGACCATCAATCAGCGCTGCCTGGAAAGCTACGAGGAGAGTGTCATCTACAGCAATATGATCAACACCACCGAGAAGGACGGTCAGTGCATCAACTGCCACAGCTTCCAAGGCTACGACCCGGCTCGCATGCAGTTCCATGCCCGTCAGTATCTGGGCGGAACCATCATCTCCTACGATGGCAAGACAGAGAAGCATGCCATCAGTTCGGTGCTCACCGTAGAAGCCAATGGCGTCACCATCAGGAGTGGAGGTGTCTATCCCGCATGGCACCCCACAGAGCCTCTCATCGCCTACAGCAGCAACCGTACCGGCCAGACCTTCTACACCTACGACCCGCAGAAGGTGGAGGTGCAGGACACCTACAGCAACCTCATCCTCTACGACATACAGACCCGCAAGGTCTATCCTCTGGAGAAGGATACCAACGACCTCGACTGCTTCCCCGCATGGAGCCCCGACGGCAAGTATCTCTACTACTGCTCGGCCCACTATGAGAAGCACGACTCTGCACTCGCCACCACCAAGGAGATGGACCTCATCCAGAACTATCGCGATGTGCACTACAATCTCTATCGTCGCAGTTTCAACCTGAAGACCAAGAAGTTCGGTCCCCGCCAGCTCGTATACGATGCCGCAGCCGATACCCTCAGCGCCACGTTGCCACGCATCTCGCCCGACGGCACCAAGCTCCTCTTCACCTTGGGCAAGTACGGTATCTTCCACATCTGGCACAACTCCAGCGACCTTTGCATGATCGATCTGAGTGAAGAGTCAAAAGTGAACGGTGAAGAGTATGGTATGGAGGAAGACGCAGCCACCCATGCTACAGAGGGCGCAGCCTGTGCCTTCCCCGCCCCACGTCCCCTCGACGACATCAACTCGCCCGAGACGGAGAGCTATCACTCATGGAGCAGCAATGGCAAGTGGATCATCTTCAGCAGTCGTCGCCACGATGGCAACTTCACCCGTCCCTTCATCACCCACATGAATCCCGACGGCTCGTTCACCCGTCCCTTTGAGCTTCCCCAGGCACGTCCCGACTATCACCTCAACTTCCTCCGCTCCTACAACATCCCCGAGTTCATGAGCGGCCCCGTCACCGTCACTCCCCAGGAGTTCGCCAAGGTCATCAGAGGGGATGAACGTTGAGCGATGAACGTTGAGCGATGAACGATGAGCGTTGAGCGAAAGATAGATATATACAAATAGAAAATAGACTTCCATAAGTGAAAACTTACAGAAGTCTATTTTTTGTATTCTCAATTTATTTAAATATCGACTTCAGCACCTCCTGAGTCACCTTGCGGGCAGCTGTGCTGGTGGCAGTCTGTGCAGCTTTGCCTAAGATGTCCTTGCCGGTCGACTTGCTCTTCGACGAACTGCTTCCGCCCGTGATGCTCTTGCCCACACTGTTGCCGATGCTGCGTGCCACGCTGGTCACCACGGCACCTATCATCGTGCCGAAGATGGTGCGCTTCCAGCCACTCGATTTCTTCTCCTCCTTCTCCTTGGCCTTGGCCTCCTTCTCGGCCTGTCGCTGTGCCTTCTCAGCCTCACGCTCTGCCTTGGCAGCCTCTTTCTCAGCCTGAGCGGCAGCCTTCTCAGCCTCCTTGGCCTGGCGAGCCTCCTCCTGGGCCTGAGCCACCTGTTCGTTGACCTGTGTCAGCACCTCGTAGGCACTCTCGCGGTCGAAGAAGTCCTCATAGGCCTTGATACGTGCAGGAGCCGCGTTCTTGATGTCCAGTCTCTGACCCTCGGTCACGGCACCGATCTGGCTCAAGGGGAAGAGCATTCTGGCCCTCTCCACGATGCCGGGAGCACCCTTGGCGTCGAGGAAGGACACGAGAGCTTCGCCCGTCTCCAGGTTCATGATGGCATCCTCCGTCTTGAAGGCAGGATTCTCGCGGAAGGTCTGCGCTGCGGCACGTACATCCTTCTGGTCCTTGGGCGTGAAGGCACGTAGGGCATGCTGCACACGGTTGCTCAGCTGAGCCAGGATGGTATCGGGGATGTCGGTGGGCGACTGCGTGATGAAGTAGATGCCCACACCCTTCGAGCGGATGAGACGTATCACCTGTTCGAGCTTGTCCACCAAGGCCTGGCTCGTACCGTCGAAGAGCATGTGAGCCTCGTCGAAGAAGAAGATCAGCTTGGGCAGATCCTGGTCGCCCACCTCGGGCAGCTTCGCATAGAGGTCCGTCATGAGCCACAGCAGGAAGGTGCTGTATATCTTAGGGTTGAGCATCAGCTTGTCGGCAGCCAGTACGCTCATCACGCCCTTGCCACCCTCCTGGTCGAGGAGGTCCATCACGTCGAAGGCCGGTTCACCGAAAAACTTGTCCCCACCCTCCTGCTCGATGGCCAGGATGCTGCGCTGTATGGCACCGATGCTGGCGGGAGCCACATTGCCGTATTGGGTGGTAAACATCGCTGCGTTCTTGCCCACGAAGTCAAGCATGAGACGGAGATCCTTCAGGTCGATGAGGAGCAGTTGCTTGTCATCGGCTATCTTGAACACGATGTTGAGCACACCCGCCTGAGTGTCGTTGAGATCCATCAGTCGTGCGAGGAGCTGAGGTCCCATGGCAGAGATGGTGGTTCGCATGGGGAAACCCTGTTCGCCGTATACATCGTAGAAGCGTACGGGGCAAGGCTGGAACTCAGGGTTCTCTATGCCGAACTCCTTGCATCGCTTCTCTATGAAGCCCGACATCCGTCCCGTCTGACTGATACCCGAGAGGTCACCTTTCATGTCCGCCATAAAGCAAGGCACACCAGCCTGACTGAAAGTCTCAGCCAACACCTGGAGCGACACTGTCTTACCCGTACCCGTTGCACCGGCGATAAGGCCGTGACGGTTGCACATCTTTCCTGTCAAGTACAAAGGCCCGTTCTCCGAATGAGCCACATAGAGATTGTTGTCTAAATACATATTGCTTCGATAATGTAAGTTTTCACGATAAAGTAGTTATCTCGACAAAGTAGTTATCACGATATAGCGAGTGTCTCGATATGAGCTATCTTGACAAATGGGCCATCGCGATATATACCATTTGCTTTGCAAATATACACCATTTTCTCAAATTTTCAAAAGAATAAGCACAAAAAAGGGGAAGCAACCACGCACATCCCCATCCTCTTCGCGTTGGCGAAGAAGAAAACACACTCCCGATCAAGAGAAAGAAAGCCCCCTCCTTCACTCTTTGTGCCTCATCCAAACTGGCATCTCTACATGGATGAGTTCACAATGGTACCATATTCCTTCTCAAATCCGAGAGGTGTATCATATTCAGCCTCATACTCGATGGGAATGAAGTCACTGCTATTGCCTCTCACCTCCTTGGCAGAGGAACTGCCATCAGCATTCTGCGCTTCGGCGGCAGGCGTCCAATAGGGGCGCACCTTGTAGTACATGGGTGGAGGATTTCCCGACGAAAGACCATCCTTTGCCCAGTTGGAGAAGAAGGTGAACACGAGTGTGTAGACACCCGTTTTGTTGTTCTTCGCACTCATCTTGACGGGCACTGTGGCCAGTTTCTTCTTGTATTGGTCGTAAATCTCGACCTTGATACGCCAACTGTCTATGTAGGAGCCATTCTTGACGGAGAATCCTGCCATGAGGTCGTATTGCCTCAACTTATTGACATCGATGGACACGCCGCCTCCCGAACTCTCTGCATTGACATCTACATAGCTTTCGGCAGAGCCTTTGACTACATTGTATGCCGTGATGGCCTCTCCACCATACGACTGATGAGTGAGCTTACTGATGATGTCTATCTTGGGTTTGCCGACCTCCAGCACTTGCTGATAGTCGGTGCAGATGACGCTTTCCTTGTCAAGATCAGGCTTTGTGGATCCCAGACAGGGAACGAGCGTGCAGTAGGAGACATCATCGGGAATATTGCCTATCCAGTAGAAATAGTAATTAGTACGCTCGTCGGCTTCCTCTACGGTGATGAGATTGTTGTCCTTGTCGACAAGAAGCATGTTGATGTAGTCTCCATCTTCCTTGTATGGGCCGAAATAAAGTCTCATCTGCGGACTGGCCTTCTTGGTGGTAAGCAAGGACTTGGTGAAACCCAGCTGATTGAGGGCAAAGTAGGCATTGACGAGATGGTCGCCTTGCTGCGTCTGGTTGGCATTACCGCCCACATACGCCACCTTGGGACTAAAGGAGGAGGTGAAGTCGAAGAGGCTGACGTTGAGGAATTTACAGAGCTGCTTATTCCAGAGTGACATACCGAGCGGGGCGAGGTAGACCTGCACATCGCCATAGGCCTCTGCATAGAAGTGCACATTGCCCGACGCGGTAATATACGTATCGGCATTCACGGATGGCATGTAGCCTATCTTGCCCTCTGCCTTGAGGTAGCACTCTGCATTGAGGCCAATGTCGAAACCAGCAGATCCCGCTATCTCAAGCCCTATGGCCACACGTCCTGACACGCCTATGGCAAGATTGCCATCCACTACTGCTTCATTCGTGACCACGGTGCCTTTTTTCACCAGTTCGTTGACCTGTGTCTCGTGGCCGTTCGCTATCTTGTAGCCCTTGCGCCAAGTTTCGGTGGTGGCAGACATGCTGGCTGCAAAGCAGCCTTGCAATGAGAGTTCGACATCGACACCGCCCTTAAAGCATAAATTGAAGGGAACAGGTCCTAGCATAAATGCTCCAAACTTGATGTTGAAGGAGGGCATCTTAATCTTGGGAGCATTCTTATCGAAATAACTTCCCAAAAGATTCTGCCCCTCGGTGAAGGGACGGAAAGCCTTGTGTGCGTTGGCATTCTTGATGAAAGTGGCCTGCTTTCCTACCTTCTCGGCAGTGGTGGAAGAGGCAATATCCTGCTCGATGGCATAGCCTGCCTCAGAACCAAACGTGTAGACGTCGTAGGACTCCGTCCAGTTCTCCTCCTTTTGTAGTTTCTCATCGCGCATCACATGGGTCCGAGTGTGAGACACCCTGGAGACATGCAGAGCAGCATAGAACTCACCGGAGAACAGTCCGCCTGCTATGCCCTTCTCCTTGGCTTGCTTGGTGAGGCTGGCAGCCTTCTCCTTCATGTACAAAGCCACTTCGTCCCATGCGCGGTAACTTTCCTTGATACCCGATATGAGACCGGACCTCGTATCGATGGTGATGTCGAGGAGCTTATTGGTACCTTCCTCGTAGGTGTCGACACTCTCCGAGGTGCGTGTCTTGTCCTTACGCTTGATGCCCAAGGCCTTATCGCGCATCTCGTCGTATAGTGCCCAACTGTAGTAGGTGGAGTCATTGATCTTCTCAATACCCAGTGCTTCGAGTGTCTCCGGGGATGTGTCGTCGGTGACATAGGGTATGTTGTTCTCCACGTCGAGGTTGTAGCTCAGTTCCTTGTAGACATCCTCTATGGTGGTGCGTTCCGTCTCAACAAGATAGCCTCCATCCTGAGGGGTCACCCGTATCACGCGGTTGTTGAGACCGTTATAGAGAAGATGTGACACACCGGCAGCGAGCTTGCACCCCACGTAAGGACGCCACTCTTTGGGCGTAGCACCATCGTAGAAAAACGTAGAGTCGTTGATTACCGTGATATGCTCTTGTACACGCTCGGTGACGTATAGCACATCATCCTGAAACTGGTAGGTGACGGTGCCCAGCTCATTTTCGATGGTGACGGGCTCGTCAAAGCCCATCTCCTCGGGCTGTGGCAGCTCATCTTCTATGGAGAGCGTGCAGCCTACGATGGCAAGCAACGGAAGTAGTAGTGCAAATATATTTCTCATATCGTTTCTCAGCGTGTGAATGATTTACGAAGTGAAAATGGTGTAAGAGACGAGCGCACGTCAGAACTCGAGGGGGTAGAGGTCGGAGAGCGTACCGTGTGTCTCCTCATCGAAGACGATGCGCTTGTCGTAGTCGTACACCAAGTGTTCTTTTCGATGGTATAACCTGATGGTGACGCGTTCAGATCCATCATAGATGATACCTTCTTCATCCTCCTCATCATCGGGTATCACCTCCACCCTACCCAGTTCGCTGCCTATGCGCAACTCCATATAGTCTATGCCAAAGGCACGCCGCATGACACCTACACCTCTACACTCATTGCCCACGAAAGCTGCAAGGACCATTGTCTCAGGATCGAAGGGCTCTCCCTCGAGCGTCACATCAGCATAGACCACCATGTCGTAGGGGTAGTCCTTATCAGCATCAGGCACCCAAGGCGCCATGATGCTTACCTGACAGGAGTCGAGAAGGCGCTGATTGACTGACAGCGCATAGAGCATGGTGCTTCCCTCGCGCAATGCATGGAAGCACTCCGTGTCGTACGCAAGCAGTCCCTCGGGATTGTAGTAGTAGAATATCTCTCGATTGGGCAACGTGTCGGGTGTGAAGATAGGATTAATGAAGAAGCTGTCACCCACCTCCACATACACCTGATGCCTGTCGAGCTGCATCTCACACTCGGGGAACTCTCCATAGTCGACGTCAAAGTCCACCAGGTCGCAAGACGTGAGTGCGATGAGTGTAGTGATTATGATGAAAAGGTTTCTCATGCGTTGAGCGTTGAATGTTCTTGCCCCGCTTCGCTCTGCAAGCGTCCCAAAGGGCCGAGCGGAGAGTTGAGCGAAGCGTTATCTTTTCTATTGAGCTTTTATGCGGACCGTATTGGAAGGAGTGCTCTGACAGCCATCGGGAAATTTGATGACGACATAGTATTCTGCCTCCTCGCCGGCATCAAGATGGGGGTCGAAACAGACTTGCTCCGTATGAGGCGTAGACTTGTAGAAGACGAACTCCTTATCCCCAGCTCTCTTGCGATAGACAGAAAAGTACCAATCGTCACCCTTGAAGGGGAGCTTGGTGTCGGTCTCGTAGACCAGACGCATCTGCTTCTCTGTCTGGTCGTAGCGTGCCGAGAGCTTGATGTCCCAGTCGAAGTAGGCGGGTCCCTTGTAGGCCAGCGACACGAGCATGCTCGTGGTGCGCAATCCATTGAGAGCCACCGAGGTCACACCGTAGATGTAGTTGTGCTTGCGGTCGTAGGGAGGATTGTCCACCACGTCCACCATGTAGTCCGTACCCTTCAGCGAGTCGGCCTCCCAGCGGCGCACCACGGTCCACTTCTCGTCGCCCACAGCTTTGCGCACGAGCAGATGGAAGTTGTTCTGCTGGTCGTCGCCCAGACCCCATCTCAGGTGTATGCCGTCGGGCTCCACGCGCGAGGTCTCAAGGTGGGCCGGAGATGGCGGCAAGATACTTGGACGCACCACGGCCAGCACAGGCGTGAAGGCACCCTCGTTGGTCGAGTAGTCGATGGCACGCACACGATAGTAGATGTACTTCTGGTTCACCTCCATGTCCACGGAGTCCACGAAGAAGTGCTGTCCGTCCTTCACTGAGCCTACGTTCATGAACTCATGCGTCGTATCGTTGGCAGCCTGCACCTCGAAGTACTCGATGTCGGCCTCCTCGCTTTCCCACACCAGCTTTATGGTACCCGTCTGGGCATTGGTGAAGGCCTTCAGGTTGATCGGCGCATCGGGCGCCTTCATGTCCTTCAGAGCAAGCAGCGTAGGCAAGGAGTAAGATACGTTGCCATTCTTGTCCACAGCTCCGACCGACACCATACCCGTGGTCAGTCCGGATACATCTACCGTAAACACCGTATCGTTGACGCCCAACTTCTCGTCCGTCATCATCTTCCACTCGCCGTTGGTCAGCTTCTTGTGGTAATAGACAGGTATGTAGCCCTCAAAGTCGGGCGCTATGCTGTCGCAAGAGATGTGGAAGGTAGCAAAGACATCCTTGGAGAGATCGGCCTCGTTGCGTCGTTCCACCTCTATCTTCTGTATCACGGGCGACATGGGACCGTTGAGGTCGGGCATCACCATGAGGTAAGGTCTCGAAGGTAGTGTCAGGTCGCCGAAGGCATCGTGTGCGAAGATGCGATAGTAGTATCGTCCCGGTGCAGGCACGTTGTCACGGTAGGTGATGTCGGTAGCCTCGTCGCCGTTGGTGTTGAAGAAGAGCACGGGGTGGTCGTTGAGTCGTGTCCATTCTGTCTCACCCTCTGCTCTGCGCTCCACCTCGAAGCACGAATATTCCGTACCGTTCCACCACAGGCAGGTGGTAAGCGGACCGATGACAGAGTCGCCCATCTCTATGTCCAGCGACTCTCTCTCGTGCGTTTTATTCTTTATGGGCTTCACATGTCCTGCTCCCATCATCATGCTGGCGTTGGGATTGCGGGACGAAGGCTGGAGTATATACTCATAGGTCTCCCCGGGCTTCACGTCATAGTCCACCCATCTCATGGCCATCTTATTGGCCAGATCGGGACGCCATTCCGACAGCAGCACGGAGAAACCGAATCTCGTCTGCTGGTCATCATGGAGTTCCAGCAGTGCGCCCATGGTACCGGGCATGTTGCGGGTCTGGTCGGGCTGCATGCGCTTGCCGCTCATCAGTTCCATCACCATCAGAGCCACAGAGTCTGACTGTGGATAGACCTCACGCAGCTGGTCCACCGTCCAGGGCTTCAAGTGTCCCACCAGCGAGTCGGCAACGCCTTTGGAGTCCACGCGGTAGATGTCTACACCCGTGCGGTACAGGCTTTGCTGCGTCACATAGTCCTCACCGGCCCAGCGCAGCACGATGCTGTCGCCATAGGTTCGTGCCAGCATGTGTATCTGTGCCATCACAGGCGTGCGAGGTATCTCCTGCCCCGTGTCGGCTACTGCCTCAGGCACTGTGTCCCTCTGCCATTGCAGGCTGGGGCGACCTGTGGCGAGCCCACTGAAGGCTGGTACTGCCGTGCTTGCCAGCGCCACCAGCAAGGCCAATGCTATATATTTTGTCTGTTGTCTCATATGTCTTTTACTACTTAGTAGGGTCCCACATAGTGCCTAACTTAGTTGTCAGCTCGTTCATCTTCTTCTGGAAATCTGAACGTTTAGAATATATTCTGCTTACATCTCCACCCTTCTTAGTTTCATTACTTGTATCTACTTCCTTGTACTCCTCTACATTGTATTTCTTCAGTAAAACATTGATTCTACCGATATCAAGGTAAGTGTTGAGATAGTTATTATAATTAGAATTCGTATTGGTAATCGTTTTGCGTTCATTTTCCAGGCTCTCCCACTCTGCAATATATTTCCTGACTTCGGAATGAGCAGTTTTATAATAACCAGTAGAAAATCTATCGCCTTTTCCTAACCACTCAGGCATTTTTACTGTGACATCTTCATAGAACTCATCGTATCTAGCCATGAATGCGTTCAGCTTTGTCTCGTATGCCTTGAATTGAGTATAGAAGTTTTCCATTCCTGCGAGTTTTTCCTTGAACACCTCATACGACTTGTTGATGGACGGCCTGAGCTTATATTCATTAGCACGCATGGCATTATAATGGGCATCATAGGCCTGTGCAAGGGGCGTCGCGCTGAGGTAATATTTTTGTATGGTATCACCAAGCTCTCGTATCCTTGCATATTCCTTAGCGAAATAAGGTACAGACTCCTCATCGTAGATCTTGTTCCTATAAGCCACGTCTTCATCATACATATTGTGCAGCTGGTCAAACTCGGGGGGGATCACCACCTTAGCCAACTTCTGCTCGAATTCCCTGGCTAACGGTATGATAACGTCGAACCACATAGCCAAATAGTTGTCAGCGTAAGTCTTCTTCGCTTTTGTTGTT
>JAZLII010000088.1:0-4166 GCA_045617275.1 Bacteroidaceae bacterium | reverse complement strand
CTACCCTCAACCTCTAACATGCACTATTCACTTCCCCCTTTTCACTTAGCCATGTAGCTCCTCCCAAGGCAGGCGTAGTGTCATTCGCTCAACGCTCATCGCTCCACTTTCAACGCCCACCCTGGGGTGAGGCTTTACATGGTAGCCGTCAGGAAGGTGGCATTGCCGAAGATGTAGAGCACATTCTCGCAGGCCGGCACCAGGATGGTCTCGCCCTGATGTATCGATATACCGTTGATATTGGCCTCCCCCCACAGGCACACCACGATGACAAAAGAGTCGCAGTGGAAGTCTATCTGCTGAGCCACCTGCACCACCACCCGATGCACCACGAAGTAGGGGCAGTTGATGAGCTGTGAGGTCGGCTTCGTGCTGTCGTAGCTCGTGCGGTACTCCGGCCACACCTGATAGTCGATGGCCTCCTTGGCCTGCTCCACATGCAACTCGCGCGGATTGCCGTGAGCATCCTTTCGCCCGAAGTCATACACACGATAGGTGATGTCGCTCGTCTGCTGTATCTCCGCCAGGAAGTTGCCCGCACCGATGGCATGCAGACGTCCGGCAGGCAGGAAGTACAGGTCGCCCTCGTGCGCCTCATGGGAGGCGATGACCTCCTGCATGCGGCTCCGGCCGTTCACCGGTTCGGCGGTAGCCAGCTCCTCATACTCCTCCGGCGTGATGCTCTTCGACAGCCCGGAGTATATCTTCGATCCCACATCGCTCTTGATGACATACCACATCTCCGTCTTGCCGGCACATCCGTGGCGCTCCATGGCCAGCTTGTCATCGGGATGCACCTGCACGCTCAGATCCTGTCGGGAGTCAATAAATTTCACCAAGAGCGGAAACTTATTGCCAAACTTCTTGTACACCCGTTCGCCGATGAGGCGTCCCTTGTACTTGTCGATGAGCTGTGGCAGCGTCAGCCCCTCGTCCACGTCGTCCATCAGCCCTCGGTGTATGGCTACACTCTCATGGCCGGGCACTCCGCTGATCTCCCAGCTCTCCCCGATGTTGGGCTGGGCGGTATAGATGCCCTTGAAGGGCGCTATCTGGTATCCACCCCAGATGGTAGTCTTGAGATAAGGTTGAAACTTGTATGGCTTCATAGCATCAAAAGAAATCGTTTGTTCGGCAAAAATAAGCAAAAAACGACCATGCGGACACGTACCGCGCAAGGTATTTGCACGCCAAGGCAAGATGAGCACAGCATCGGACAAAATCCGTGCGGTATGGGACTTTCACGATGAGCAACGATGCGGATAGCAGACTGCTTCAGCTTGATATACCCATGAGGGAAATAACCGTCTCGGATATCCTTATTTTTTGACCATTACTAAAATATTTTGCGTTTTGGGTTGTCATAATGAAAAGAAGGACTATTTTAAACGCCCATTGCACATCGTACATCATTAGATTGTCCATATATAGCAAGTCCATCCATTGGACGAAGGGTTCTTGCGGATTTCGTGTTCTCGGTTTCACACTATTTCCACAGATACCCTGAAATCAAAGGGTGGAGGAAACTTTAGCAGAATAAGAATATGAAACGAATTACAACACTTTTAGTATTAATCTCTTTAATGTTCACATCAACTATGGCGCAGAACAACGTATACGACTTCACGGTCAAGGACAACAAGGGCAACGATGTATCGTTGGCTCAGTATAAGGGCAAGGTACTGCTCATCGTCAACACAGCTACTGCATGTGGCTTCACACCTCAGTATGCAGAGCTTGAGGCACTCTATGAAGCATACGCAGAGAAGGGATTGGAGATCCTTGACTTCCCTTGCAATCAGTTTGGTGCTCAGGCACCAGGTACGGATGAAGAGATACAGTCCTTCTGCACCTTGAACTTCGGCACAAAGTTCCCACGATTCAAGAAGATAGAGGTAAATGGCGAGAACGCATCTTCTCTCTATACCTACCTCAAGTCGCAAAAGGGTTTTGCAGGTTTCGATCCCAAACACCCCCTGACAAAGATTCTCGACGACATGTTCAGCAAGGCAGATGCGGACTATGCGAAGAAGCCAGACGTGAAATGGAACTTCACCAAGTTCCTCATTGACCAAGAAGGCAAGGTGATAGCCCGTTTCGAGCCTACAGCCACAAAGGAAGTCCTTGCTCCTGCCATTGAGGCCCTGCTCAAATGAAACTCCCCCACATCGCCTTGACGCTGACACAGGTTATCAAGCAGTGGTACATCCGCAGATTCGGAAAGTGGCTGTATATATAACAAATTGATTCTCCTTGCTCACTCAAATGGTGAGCGAGGAGAACATAAAATACTCATTTTTAGGTATTGTGGGGCAGAAGGATTGTTCGTACCTTTGCACTCCTCGGAAACAAGAGCAAAAATGGCATGAACAGAACAACAAAATGGACGCTCATAGTCGCTTGTCTTAGCAGCGCTCTGAAAGGAACGGCGCAAGAACAGAAAGCAGGGAAATGGACGCCCAAGCTGGGCATGGAACTGACATCGGAACTGCAAGGCACACACGCAGGCGATTATAATTTCGTCAACCTTCTCCGCCTCAATGCAACGCTGCCTATCGTTTCACCAAGATCCGAGAGCCCGAGGACTACAGGCCTTACCTTCGAAATCGCCTCCCTCAGCACCTGCATGACAGCCCAGGAGAGCATCGGTGGCGACCTGCAGTCGTTCTCCAATCTTGATGCGGGCAACATCCCCTTCGCCCTCAGCGTGTGCAACCTCATACTCAATGTTGGTGACCGCCACTCACTATCTTTGGGTATCCGCAACATGAACGAGGATTACTTCTGCAGCCCTGTCACTTCATTCTTCACCAACAGTTCATGTGGCATCTATCCCACGATCAGCGCAAACTATCCCATTGCAAATTATCCAGTTGCATCAGTAGGCGTTCACTATAGGTACGATGGTTCTTGGACAAGCCAAGCGTCCCAAGGGCCCAGCGCGACAAGCTCACCAACCGACGAAGACAGACACTTTGCCGTACAGGCTTCACTATACAACGGCACGGGTTACAGCCGCTTTACAGGCCGTGAAAACGTATTCCGCGTCTGTCCGAAAAGTGATGGTGTCTTTGGCGTAGCAGAAGTGTCGTACACCCGTGGAGGTAGCAGTTATTTCCTGGGCGGTGCCTTACATGGCAGGGAAGGAGAAAGTCCTTCCACCCTTCGACAGGCTCAGGACAAACGCAAGTTCAGGATGAGCTCCACACCTTGGTTCTACACAGAGCAAAGCATCACTCCCCGTCTCTCCTTGCTTGCCGGCTACTCCCATGCATTCGGAGCAGACGCAGAGTGCAGGGATTTCATCGGCTTGGGAGCCATGTACAAGCTTGGCAAATGCCACTTGGGAGCCTTTACGGATTATGCAAATTTCAGGGAAAGAAATGAATTTGCCACCGAGCTAACCTGCAAAATCCCTATCTCCGGCCACATTGATATCAGTCCGACTTTTCATTTGATCACCTACGACAGCACATTGCATGGTATCGGCATGCTCCGTATGGCATTGTCACTATAGAAAAGCAAGTTTGTCCTTAAAATAATTTGATTCAACTTTCGCATATGCTCAAGTTGTAGGTTTTGAGGTTATTAGGTTGTCAGGTTCTGAGGTTTGGATACCTCGGACGTGAAGAAGGTGATTTCAACCTTATAACCATATAACCTTAAAACCTTATAACCCATGAGGGAACAACCATCCCGGATATCCTCCAGGCTGCAGCTTGGACATCCTAAAACAAAGAATTAATAGCAAGGGGGTATAATTTCTATCGTCAGAACCATTCCTCATGCTCCTCGTAGGCATCGAAGAGATCGGGCGTGTTGATGCCATGACGGGCAAAGACCTCACGGATGTAGGTTTGCTCCTCGGGGGTAGTGAGGTACTTGCCGTGGCGACGTTTGTAGTAGGGATTGGTGCCAAAGACGGTGATGAGGGTAGTGTGTATCTCGTGAAACTGTGTCAAGGAGTACAACATTTTTCTCGAAATCCAAATATTTTGTAGAAAATTACATACGAAAGATAAGGATTATACATACATACCTACATAGTAAGGCATAAAATTAATTTAAAACAGTGTATTTAAGCAACTTAGTAATACTTAAAGCTATGTATGTATGCTAAAAAACATACATAAAACATACATAAAACATACATGATACCTACATGA
>JAZLII010000087.1:0-9996 GCA_045617275.1 Bacteroidaceae bacterium | reverse complement strand
AGGAGGTGTGGATGACGGAGCACTCCGTGACCGACAATCTCCCCAACCGCCTGCCCTCTTGGCACGAGCAGCTGCTCTTCGCAGAGGAGCTCAATGAGTGCATGCTCTCTGGCTGCACAGGCTACATCTACTGGTACATGCGTGCCCAGTGGGCCTTCGTGGGCAACGGTGACACGAAGTACGGTCCCGACAACAAGAAAAACCAACTCCTGCCTCGCGCCTACGTCCTCTCCCACTTCGCCAAGCATGTGACGGGCTCCACCCGCATCAATGCCACAGCCAGCGGTGTCACCGTAGCCACAGAGGCTGCCTTCGAGACCTCTGCCTACATCAAGGGCGACTCTCTCATCGTGATGGCCATCGACACCACCAAGACGGAGTACGACGTGAAGGTGAGACTGCCCATGAAGGTGAAGAGCTGTACCCACCTGCTCTCTACGGGCAACGAGACAGCCAACCTCTGCCAGGAGGTACCCATCGAGATAGAGGAGCCCACCGACGAGGTGACCATCCACATCCCCGGACGCAGCCTCAACACGTTCATCTTCATGCTGGACGACGAGGAGGTGGCCATCCACGACATCAAGAAGCATCCCGCCTTCCCCCCTGCCTTCTACGACTTGCAGGGACGCACCACCACTTCACCTCAAGGCCTCTACATCGAGCGCAAGGCTGACGGAACGACCCGAAAGGTAGTGAAGAACAACTGACATCTGCCCGTGCCGGCTCAGCCGGAGAGAGACGTTTCATCGAGAGAAAAAACAAAAATATTAATAAAGTTCACGCCTCGGCGTGGACAGATAAATGAAAAACATTATGTTTGAAGATCCACTAACAATTGTTGTCGTTGGCGCCATCCTCTTTGTCGCCATCGTGGCCTTTCTGGCCAATCGTTATCGCAAGTGTCCTGCCGACAAGATCCTGGTCATCTATGGTTCAGGCAATGGGGCCAAGAAGTCTGCCAACTGTGTTCACGGAGGTGGTGCCTTCGTATGGCCTGTCATTCAGGACTATGCCTACATGAGCCTGACCCCCATCGGTATCGATGCCAATCTGACCAACGCCCTGTCGCGCCAGAACATTCGTGTCGACGTACCTTGCCGATTCACCGTGGGTATCAGCACCGATCCCGAGTACATGACCGCTGC
The DNA here is from genome assembly GCA_045617275.1 of Bacteroidaceae bacterium. GTDB lineage: Bacteria > Bacteroidota > Bacteroidia > Bacteroidales > Bacteroidaceae > Physcousia. The sequence goes on along the minus strand of JAZLII010000087.1, from coordinate 8,848 downwards.
TGCTGAGCGTCTGCTGGGCCAGTCAGCCAACCAGATCCAGGAGATGGCTCGTGATATCCTCTTCGGTCAGCTGCGTCTGGTCATCGCTACCATGAGCATCGGGGAGTTGAACAGCGACCGTGACAAGTTCCTGGAGGCTATCACCGCCAACGTGGAGGTTGAGTTGAAGAAGATCGGTCTGAAGCTGATCAACGTAAACGTGACCGATATCAAGGACGAGAGCGGCTACATCGAGGCTCTCGGTCAGGAGGCTGCCGCCAAGGCCATCAACGAGGCTAAGGTACGCGTAGCAGAGCAGGCCAAGCTGGGTCAGACCGGTCAGGCCAAGGCTAACAACGAGGCTAAGGTAAACGTGGCAGAGCAGGACAAGATCGGTATGATCGGTGCTGCCGAGGCACAGAAGGAGACCCGTATCCGCACCTCCGAGGCCAACGCCAAGGCCGTTGCCGGTGAGAACCAGGCCAAGGTAGAGATAGCCAACTCCGAGGCTATGCTGCGCGAGGCTGAAGCTGAGGCACAGCGCAAGGCTACAGCTGCCGAGAAGATTGCTGCCGCCAAGGCACTGGAGGAGGCATACGCTGCCGAGCAGAAGGCCGAGCAGGCTCGTGCCGAGCGCGAGCGCAGCACCCAGGCTGCCAACGTCCTCGTAGCTCAGGACATCGAGAAGCAGCGTATGGTTGTGGCTGCTGAGGCAGAGGCTGAAAAGAAGCGTGTCAACGCCAAGGGTGAGGCCGACTCCATCGCCTTCCACGCCAAGGGTGAGGCTGACGCAGTGGCTATCAAGGCCAAGGGTGAGGCTGACGCCATCGCCATCAAGGCTAAGGCAGAGGCAGACGCCATCGCCATCAAGGCTAAGGGTGAGGCTGAGGCTATCTACGCCAAGATGAGCGCAGAGGCAAAGGGTCTCTACGAGATGCTGGCCAAGCAGGCCGACGGTTACGACCAGATGATCAAGGCTGCCGGTGGAGATCCCAACAAGGCCTACTCGCTGTTGCTGCTCGAGAAGTTGCCCGAGCTGGTCAAGACTCAGGTCGAGGCTGTCAAGGGTATCAATATCGACAAGGTTACCGTCTGGGACGGTGGCAAGAATGCAGATGGCAAGGGCTCAACCGCCAACTTTGTCTCTGGCCTCATGAAGAGCGTGCCTCCTTTGAGCGACCTCTTCGATCAGGCAGGCATGTCGCTGCCCGAGTACCTCGGCAAGAAGAAGGACGCAGAGCAGGCTGAGTAAGTGAAGTGACATTCCCCCCTCCTGTCGGAACCCTATAAGAAAAGGAAGAGGATGCATCCCGCTGTGGGTGCATCCTCTTTTTGGTATCTGTCGGTATGTGAGATATTCGCTCCGGCTCCGTGCTCATCAAAGCTTTACCAGCTCTGTGTTCGTCAGAGATTCATTGGCTCTGTGTTCATCAGAGCTTTACCTTGACGGTCTTGCCACTGTACTTCACCACCTTGCCCTTGGCCTCAGGATCGTAGCCCTGAGGGTGCTGCTTGCTGCACACCACGATGGTGAAGGTGCGGCTCTTGAGCATGCCGGGGAACTCGCCTTCGCGTGCACCGATGGTGAGGGTGCGGGTGGCCTCATTGTATGTGAAAGGTATGCGGGCATAGCGACCGGCCTCATAGCCGTAGTTGGTACCCTCGTCCTCATAGAGGCAGAACTGACCGTCGGCACCCTGATAGACATAGAGGCGGATGTGGTCGGCCTGCTTCTGCTGCGTGTACTCCAAGGCTGGGCCAAAGGGGATGATGGCACCGGCACGTACACAGACGGGGATGCGCTCATAGGGAGCATCGAGGGTCTTGGTCTCGCCTCCCTTGGAGAGCAGCTGGCCCGTGAAGAAGTCGTACCAGAGGTTGTCCTTGGGGAAGTACACCTCACGGCTGCGTGCCTTGTAGGTATAGACGGGGTTGACCATGATAGAGGGACCCATCATAAACTGATAACCAATGTTTTGCACAGCCTTATCCTGTCCGAAGTCCATGACAAGAGGACGCATCATGGTGTAGTCCTTGAAGTAGACATCAGCAGCCAGAGAGTAGATGTAGGGCATCAGTCGATAGCGCAAGTTGAGACACTCCTTGATGACGCCATAGGCTGGATGGCTCTCGGGCGCGATGTTCCAAGGTTCACGGAAGGGGAACTGACCATGGGTGCGGTAGATAGGAGCCCACATACCCCACTCGTGCCAGCGCACATTGAGTTCGCGCCAGTCCTTCAAGTCCTCGCTCTCCTGCCCCGATGCATCGAAGGCACGCTGCGCACGCTCATAGCGACCCTCCACGGAGAAGCCACCGATGTCCTGGCTCCAGTAGGGCACACCCGAGATGGAGAAGTTGAGACCAGCCGTGATCTGCGCCTTCATGTCTTCCCAGCGTGTACCGATGTCACCCGACCATGTCGCGGTGGAATAGCGCTGCTCAGAAAGGAAACCGTTGCGCGTGAGCAGGAAGACACGCTGGTTGTCGGGTGAGAAGTGATTGCCATAGCCATCCACGTTCCATTGGGCATGGCTCTCGAGCCACTTGGAGTCGGGCGTGGTGCCATGAGCAGCCTTCTCCTGCTCCTGCATCGTCTCATAGCCACGCTGACCATCGTAGATGGCCTCAGCGTTGACGATGGAGTAAGCATTGAAGTACTCGTCGGATGAGCCCAGCTTGGTGGGTCCGCAGAGCAACTTGCGATAAGCCATGTCGGTACAGTCGCGCACGTTGGGCTCCGAGGCATCCATCCACCAGGCATCGATACCCAGCGTACCGAGTTTCTCGTAGAGCTGTCGCCAGAAGATGCCACGTGCCTTGGCATCGTAGGCGTCATAGAAGGCATATTTGTAGCCCAGCCAGTCGTAGATGGAGTCCTTGATGCTCTGCTGGTAGATCATGCCCTTGTCGTTGAGTTCGTGGAAGTTGTCCACGGTCAGATAGTACTTGGGCCAGCAGGAGATCATGATCTTGGCATTCATCTTATGTATGTCGTCCACCATCTTCTGGGGCGAGGCGAAACGTGACTTCTCGAAGGTGAAGGCACCCCACTCATCGGGCTTCCAGTAGTTCCAGTCCATCACGATATTGTCGATGGGCAACTTGCGCTCGCGAAATCCCTTCAAGGCATCCACGATCTCATCCTGCGTCTTGTAGCGCTCACGGCTCTGCCAGTAGCCCAGTACCCACTCGGGCATGATGGGAGCCTTGCCCGTGAGCGTACGGTAGCCCTTGATCACCTCGTCGGCATTGTCTCCCGCCATGAAGTAGTAGTCGAGCTGCTTGGTCATCTCGCTCCAGAAGGAGAGCTTACCCTGCTCTGCCTCACTCATAGGTGCATAGGCACGCAGGCCGCAGTAGGCCTCTCCGCCGTTGGGGGTCCACTCCAGACGCAGGGTGTAGCGTTTGCCCTTCTCCATCTTCACGGCAAACTTGCGTGCATTGGGATTCCAGGCCGTGCGCCAGATGGTCTGGTCGTTCTTGCCCGTACCGGCCACGTCTTCCGTGTAGACCGACTTGCCGTCGATGTAGATGCGCTGATAGCCAGAGTAGTAGTGGCTGAAACGGTATTCGCCCGTCTGCAAGGGCTCTATCGTACCCTCATAGACCACCGTGGCGTTGCCCAGAGGGAATCGGGGCAGATTCTTGCAAGAGGCGAGATTTTCATAATAGATGGAGTCTTCCCGACGCACGAGCGACTGACGGCCTGGCGTGGAGTACGTACCCGTGAGTGCACCCTCCTTCCCGTCCTTGTCGTAGAGGCGGAAGACACGGCCCAGCTGCTCATAGTCGCCGGGATTGCCAAAGCGGCAGAGCGAATAGCTGTCGAGCATGATGCCGTAGTTGCGCGACGACACCACGAAGGGTATGCTCACCTTGGTGTTGTACTGGAAGAGTTCCTCATTGCGTCCCTTGTAGTTCCACTCGTCGGCCTGATGCTGTCCGAGTCCGTAGAAAGCCTCGTCGGCAGGCGACTCAAAGCGCAGATGGGTGCTCCATCCCAGATACTGCTGAGGAGTGCCGTCGGCCAAGACCTGCTGTGCACGGAAAGGCTCAAAAGAGACGCCTCCTCCGTGGTTCTCCTCCAGATAAAGTTTGTCTTGGAGGTCCGTGAAGCGAACTTCACCCGTGGACTTGCTGACATGGGCCTTCAGGCTCTTGGTGGTCAGCACCACCTCTCCGGCCTTCTCCTCCACCTCAAAGGGTGTCTGCTCACTGGGAGGCACCACCACGAGGCTGGGAGCATCGGCAAATGTCTTCTCAGGTGTGGCGCTCACACGCACGATCTTGTCGCCCATCACCTGCAGTCTCACCAAGCGAGGCTGGCCGGCCATCTTGGCATCCAGTGTCACGGTCACACCCTTGTCGGTGCGTCTCACTGCGTCGTCGGCCCAGGCTGTCAGAGTCAGTCCCAGGGCCAGAAAATAAAGTGCTATCTTTTTCATCGTATCTTGTTTTTCTGCAATGACGTACGCAAAGATAATGCTTTATCTTCTTCGCACCATCAAGAACGATGATTTTTTTTCGAGAAAATAGCCCTACCACCTCAAAGCGAACCGACATGCTCACTTTTGGGCACTGTACGCCACGCACAACCAGGTACCTTTGCACCCGATCCTGCTCGCAGCGTGCCGGTCCACTGGACTCTAAACGGCAAGTTCAATCTCCAGGGTCAAACCTCCGCCAGGAGTGCCGGATGCAGTGACTGAGCCTCCGTACTGAAGGGCGATGTTCTTGACGATGGCAAGACCGAGGCCCGTACCGCCCAGACGACGTGAACGGCCTTTGTCTATGCGATAGAAGCGTTCGAAGATGTGGGGCAGATGTTCAGCGGGAACTCCCGGCCCGTTGTCCGTGAAGGTGAAGGTGTAGCTGCCTGTCGAGACCCTGACTTGCACCTTGAAATAGGTGGCATCGGTGGCATAGGCCAGGGTGTTGCTGAAGATGTTGCGGAAGAGGGAGTAGATGAGGGAGGCGTCGCCCGTCATGGGGAGCGTCTGGGGGATGTTCATCTGTAACTGTACATTCTTCTCACGGAACTGCGACATCGTCTCTTCCTCTATCTGGCGAAGGATGAGGGCGGCATCAATGGATTTGCAGTTTGACGATTTACTGTTTACCATTTCCTGGGTGGCATCAAGGCGCGAGAGCATACTCATATCTGAGAGCAGACGACTCATGCGACGGCTCTGGGCATGGCAGCGCTCCAGGAAGTTCTGTCGTTTGTCCTCTGGCATCGACGGGTTGCTGACAAGTGTCTCCAGGTAGCCCTCGATGGTGGCTGCCGGTGTCTTCAGTTCGTGGGCTGCGTTCTCGGTGAGCTGTCGCTTGGTGCGCTGCTTCTCCTGCTCACTGTGCTCGTAGCGACGACGGAAATACATGGCAGAAGCTATGAGGGCCAGTATGCCGGCCGTATAATAGAAGAAGGTGTAGTCGTGCTCGAGTGAAGAGGTGAGTTCGGCAGAATAAGGCACGGAGGAACGGACGATCCTGTCGTCGAAACGAGTGGCCGAGTAGAAGTATTTCTCGCCCACCTGCCCCACTCGCTCTCCTTGGATGGGAGAAGGCTGGAGCGTCGTAGCTCTCTTGATGGCATAGCCACTGCCGTGGCGGAGGGCCTCCTGTATCTCCTCTCGCTGGAGGTGGTTGCTCATCAGGCTCACATCCGTCTCCTCCGTATCGGACAAGACGCGCCCCAGTGTGTCTATCACCGTCACACGGATGTCCTTGTCGCCGTGTCCTTCCAGGAAGCGATAGTTGTTGAGCTGAAGTTGGGCGTGGAGGATATCCACACGGAAGGCATGCTCACGCTTGTACTCGTAGATGCCGAAGAAAAGCGTGAAGATGGCTATCAGTACGGTCGCCGTAAGGAATATGCTGTTTGTCAATCTCTTGTTTGCCATCACTTACAAAACATATAACCATAACCAAACTTCGTGCGCAAGTACTCTCCATAGTGCCCTATCTTCTTGCGTATGCGAGTGATGTTGACATCCACGGTTCGATCGAGCACGATGGTGTCGCTTGGCCACACGGCCTCCAGGATCTTCTCGCGCGAAAAGACCTGCCCGGGCTTTGAAAGAAGAAGGGCCAGCACTTCAAACTCCAGCTTAGTGAACACGACCTCTTTGCCGTCTATGAAGCACTCCTTGCGGTCGAGGTTCAGCTCTATCCCTTCGTATGTAAGGGAGTGCCCATCCTCTTGCACATTGCCGGCTTCGACTCCTCCCACGAGCCTGTCCTGAGCCCGTCGAAGAGTGGAGGCCTGGATGGGGGCTACCCTCTTCAGCACAGCCTTTACCCTTGCCTTCACCTCACTTATGCGGAAGGGCTTGCAGATGTAGTCGTCGCTACCCAGGGCAAAGCCGAGCAGGAGATCCTCCTCCAGTGTCTTTGCCGTGCAGAAGATGATGGGGATATCGGCTGTCGGCCTGTTGGACTTCAATTCCTTGGCCCATTCAAATCCCGACTTAGGAGTCATCATCACATCCAGCAAGATGAGGTCTATCGGCTTGCTGTTGACAATATGCTGCCCCTCCTCAGCCCCCTCTGCCACATCCACTTCGTATCCTTCCATCTCAAGATTGAAACGGAGTATCTCGCAGATGTCGGGCTCGTCATCGACGATAAGAATATTCTTTGCCATGTCGCGCGTATTTATTATTGTTTGCAAATGTACGCATAAAATGGGAAAGAAGGGGGCTTCCTTGCAAACTTTAACAAGATTGTAACATTCCCGAGGTTCAGGTTTCACATAGATGTAACATCCTTGTCATTATTCTGTAACATCGATTGCCGACCTTTGCAGCGCCATTCCGGGAGAGAACCATAGCCCCGGCAGTGGCACTCTTATTATGAATAATGTAAAAGCAAGTGTACTGGTGGCCTTTGTCGTGTGTGGTCTGGTTACCGCAGAAGCGCAGACACTGGGAGAGAGAGTCGAAGGCCTCGAAGAGAACATGCAGGCGATGATCGACAAACAGAAGTACCTGCCACAGATCCACGGCATCCTGCGTGGCAAGTACGAATATGAGCCCGACCTCGATGCCAGCCGCTTCGAGGTACGCAACGCCCGACTCTCGGCCGAGGGCAATCTGCCCCTGCGCTCTTCCTACAAACTGGAGGTGGACCTGTGCGACGAGTCGGCCATCAAGATGAAGGATGCGTGGGTGAGGATGGCCATTCCCCTCAGTGGAGATGACAAGGGCCATTCCCTCCGCGTCACCCTCGGCCAGCAGCGCATGCCCTTCAGCATCGATGCCCACCGCAACCCCTCGGCACAGTACTTTGCCAACCGCTCATTCATCGCCAAGCAGGTGGGCGACATGCGCGATGTGGGTGCTGCTGTGGGAGCCCCTCTCCAACTCCCCCGAGGAGGAGAGCTAACAATTGATGCCGGCATCTACAATGGCTCCAACCTCGACAACCAGAAGACGGCGTGGTTCTCCTCTCCTGCCTACTCCGCCCGTATTCAGTATTTCCCGGTCAAGGGCCTGGCGATTATTCCCAGCGTTCAGCACCAGCTCATTGCTGGTCGCGCAGCATCATATACGTCTGTTGACTTGGGTGCGTACTACGAATTCGCAGGTTTCCATTTTGAAGCAGAGTATCTGCACAAGTTCTACGCCAAGGACGCCTTTGACGACTGCAAAGCCGTCGATGCCATGACCATCTACAAGATGCCGATGAAGAAAGGCTATCTGACGAACATCAGCTACCTCCTGCGCTACGACTACATGGACAATCACAGCGACGGCAAGAAAGGTTTTGCTGAGGGCTCGACCCGCCTTTTGCAGTCCGATGCAGAGCGCCATCGCCTCACGGCAGGCCTCACTTTCCACGTAGCCAACAAGTACTTCCCCACCGACGTCCGCCTGAACTACGAGAAGTACTGGTATCCCCACGGTGGTGCCAAGGAGAGTGAGCAGGACAAGCTGGTAGCAGAACTGATGATACGATTCTAAATGATAACTATGATGAAGATATTTGACTTTTTTACCTGGTACAGGGTCTCCACCGTTCCCTGCCAGCAGGGGTCAGTACAGGCACAAAGTGTGCTGGCAGACGCAGACGAAATAGAAGTTCCGGCTCTGACGCCTGATGCTTTAGCAGAAGAACCCCGCTCCATTTCTTTCCCGGAAGAGGAGGATGACGATGATTGGGATGATGATGACGACGACGACGACGATTGAGATATAATGGTTTGTATGGTAAAAAGATTGTATATACTGTTGTGCTTCACGATGTTGCACATGGCAGACAGCCATACACCTTTGTATGAGATACAGAAATCGGCTGACAAGTCAAAGATTTAAGTACTAAACTGTTGCATATTGAAAAATATTATGTAAATTTGCGTGCAAACTCGCAACAAACAATGACGACCGACGCAAGAAGACTCAGGATAGGACGCTTTCTGCTGATGGTGTATCTCTCGATACTCTCGCTGAGCGTTTTCCACGTGCATGAGCATGGTGAGGACTTCGCGTGTCAGGACTGTATCAGTCACGTACAGCATGCAGGACACATCACGGATGGCAGCATCTCGATAGGTGACTGTGTGCTGTGCAGTTTTCTTTCTGCATCTTGCCTTGTGGCAGGTGTTGTGACACTTGCCATTTTGGCACTTGTGCTTCGTCACGACTTTATTGGGCAGACGGTATGTACCGTTTGCGGGACGAGGCACACCACCCTTCTGCGAGGACCTCCCGTATGTCTTTGATAATCATTTATTAATCATTTAGAGCGTAGTTCCTCCGAGAGTTGCGCTCATCGTACGTATTTATCAAAGACAAGAAAATGAAAGCAATAAGACTTTTCGTCCTGTTGCTCTGCTCGTCCGTTTATGCCCACGCACAGGTGGCTG
>JAZLII010000086.1:0-7803 GCA_045617275.1 Bacteroidaceae bacterium | reverse complement strand
CATTTTTTTTGTAATTTTGCTCCTCAATAAACAACGGGCGCAGACACGCGCATACGCCCATAGCGAACAGACAACCCGAAAGACAATCACTAAAAACATCAAAATACTATGAGATTTATCGTATCAAGTTCGGCTCTCTACAGCCACCTTTCTGCTGCCAGCAGAGTTATGAGTTCTAAGAATTCCATGCCCATCCTGGACTGTTTTTTGCTCAACGTACGTGACGGCAAAGTGACCATCACTGCCAGCGACAGTGAGAAGTACTTCGTGACCTCTGTAGAGCTCATCGAGATGACGGACAACGCCATGTTCTGCGTACTGGCCAAGACCCTCATGGACTCTATCAAGGAGCTCGCTGAGCAGCCTCTCACCCTCGACTACAATCCCGACACCAATGAGCTCATCGGCATACACCAGAGCGGTTCGTTCAGCGTGGTGTGCCAGAGCGCCGACCCCTTCCCCATCCAGCAGGACATCAATGCAGAGGCCACCAAGCTGACCCTCCCCACCAACATCCTGCTCAACGGTATCAACCGCTGCCTCTTCGCTACTGCCAACGATGAGATCCGCCTCGTGATGACGGGTATCTTCCTCGATATCAACAACGACAGCATCACCTTCGCCGGAACCGACGGCCGTAAGCTCGTGCGCAACAGAAACACCAACGTACAGCCTGGCTTCGAGGGTGGATTTATCCTGCCCAAGAAGGTTTGTGCCATCCTCAAGAGCGTGCTGACGAAGGGCGAAGAGGAGATCGACATCAACTTCGACTCTGAGAAGGCTCTCATCCAGACTGCCGACTTCGAACTGTACTTCCGCCTCGTGGAGGGTCGCTACCCCAACTACAATGCCGTCATCCCCACTGCCAACCCCTTCCAGGCCACGGTAGACAGAAGTTCGCTCATCAGCGCTCTGAAGCGCGTCAGCGTATTCTGCAACCAGTCAAGCGGCCTGATGAAGGTACACCTGGAGAACAACCTGATGAAGCTCACCGGTCAGGACTACGACTACGCAACATCGGCTGAGGAGAACCTCTTCTGCGAGTATAGCAACAGCCCCATCAGCATCGGCTTCAGCTGCCAGTTCATGCTGGAGATAGCCAACATCCTCGAGGGCGAGAGCCTGACCCTTCAGCTGGCCGACCCCAGCCGTCCCGGACTCATCGTCCCCGCAGAGCAGGATGAAGACGACGAGGTGCTCATGCTCCTCATGCCCATGATGCTCAATGATTGAGTTGAACGTTGAGAGTTGAGAGTTGAGCGTTTTTTTTGAAATAAAACAATGACTCACACATCCCTCACAGGTTCCGAAAACGAATAGCGGGTCCAAGCCCGCATGAAAACATTAGACAAGCAATTACGAAATGAAACCCAATCTGACAAGACCTCTGATCGTGTTTGACCTCGAAGCCACGGGGCTGGACATCGCCACGTCTCACATCATTCAGATATCCTATATCAAGATACACCTCGACGGTACGGAGGAGAAGGGCAACGAGTTTGTCAATCCCGGCATCTCTATCCCTCCCTTCATCACCGAGCTGACCAGCATCACCGACGAGATGGTACAGGACAAACCGACATTCAAGCAACTGGCTCCTGCCTTGGCGGAGAAATTCCAGGACTGCGACTTTGCCGGCTACAACTCCAGCAACTACGACATACCTCTGCTCTGCGAGGAATTCCTGCGTGCTGGGGTCTACTTCGACTTCTCGAAGGTGCGTCTCATCGACGTATGCACCATCTTCAAGACCATGGAGCGTCGCAACCTGGCAGCAGCCTATAAGTTCTACTGCGGTCGACGCATGGAGGACGACTTCCAGGCTCACCTGGCCGACCAGGACACGGAAGCCACTTGGCGCGTACTGCAAGGACAGCTCGACATGTACTCTCCCGACAACCAGCCTGAAGAGGACAAGCGCATCCCCAACGACATGGACAGCCTCCAGCAAGCCGGTAGCCCCAAATACAAGACCGTAGACTTCGCCGGTCGTCTCGTCTATGACGAGCAGGGTGAGAAGATCATCAACTTCGGCAAGTACAAGGGTCAGAAGGCCAAGGAAGTACTGGCACGCGACCATGGATACTACGGCTGGGTGATGCAGGCAGACTTCACACTCAACACCAAGATGGAGTTTCAGAAGATATTGGCAGAGATTTGATCTAAGGTTCTTAGGTTTTGAGGAGAAGACCTTACAAGCGAAGCGACCTAATTTCCTTACAACCTTATAACCTAAAAACCTTACAACCTCAAAAAACAACAGACATGCTGAAAGGCAAGAAAATAGTATTGGGTATCACCGGCAGCATCGCGGCCTACAAGTCGTGCTACATCATCCGTGGGCTCATCAAGAAAGGTGCCGAAGTACAGGTGGTCATCACACCTGCCGGGAAGGAGTTCATCACCCCTCTCACCCTGAGCACCCTCACCCAGAAACCCGTAGTAAGTGAGTTCTTCTCACGCGCTGACGGATCATGGCACAGCCACGTGGACCTCGGTCTCTGGGCCGATGCCATGCTCATCGCCCCTGCCACGGCAAGCACCATCGGCAAGATGGCCAACGGCATCGCCGACAACATGCTCATCACGACCTACCTGAGCATGAAGGCTCCCGTCTTCGTGGCACCTGCGATGGACCTCGACATGTATGCCCACCCCAGCACGCAGCACAATCTGCAGACCCTCCTCACCTATGGCAATCATATCATAGAGCCGGGCACGGGATTTCTGGCCAGCAAGCTGGAAGGCAAAGGTCGCATGGAGGAGCCAGAGCGCATCATAGAGCAGCTCGAGGCCTTCTTCGAGGCTCAGGAGCACAAGGCATCTTGTACCCCTGAAGACGAGGACGGCACAGCAGAGGCCTGCTCACAAGACCTCGCCGGTGAGCGCATACTCATCACGGCCGGTCCCACCTACGAGCGCATCGATCCCGTACGTTTCATCGGCAACTACTCGAGCGGCAAGATGGGTTTTGCCCTGGCCAACGAGTGTGCACGACGTGGGGCTGAGGTGGAACTGGTATGCGGCCCCGTGAAGCTCCAGGTGTGCCACGAGCGCATACACCGCATCGACGTGGAGAGTGCCCAGCAGATGTACACTGCCGCCACCGAGCAGTTCCCCCGCTGTACGGGTGCGATACTCTGCGCTGCTGTGGCCGACTTCACCCCCGAGACACAGGCCGACCAGAAGATCAAGCGTGAGGGAGACGACCTCGTGCTACGCCTCAAGCCCACGCAGGACATCGCCCGTGCCATCGGCCAACTGAAGAAGGACGACCAAGTCACGGTGGGGTTTGCCCTTGAGACGGTACACGAAGAGGAGCATGCACAGGACAAGCTCCAACGCAAGAATCTGGACTTCATCGTACTCAATTCGCTCAACGACAAGGGAGCAGGTTTTCAGCACGATACCAACAAGATCACCATCATCGATGCCCAAGGCAAGCAGCCTTTCCCCCTGAAGGACAAGGCAGAGGTGGCCCGAGACATCATAGACCGTATGGCACAGGTCTTGCAGTCGAAGAAGACCCGCTGACATATCCACAATCAGAAAAGTCATCTCAGCACCCCCCATCCATTTCTCCAAACCGACTACATCTATGCGATATTGCCACACGATACTCTTGATGCTCTTGCTCGCCGTACAGCACGTCACGGCCCAGGAGCTCAATGCCAAGGTGTCCATCAACCACCAGCAACTGGGCAACATGGCAAGGACCGAAGTCTTTGACGACCTGCAGACCAGGGTGACCAACTTCCTCAATGAGCACAAGTGGACCGAGATGCAGTTTCGCGAGACGGAGCGTATCAACTGCAGCCTCACCATCACCATCAATACGTACAGCGACACGGACAACGCCTTCACCTGTTCGATGCAACTGACGGTGAGCCGACCCGTGTTCAACAGCTCCTACACCACGACCATCTATTCGCTCAAGGACAACGACTTCGACTTCATCTTCCAGAATACGGATGCCTTGGAGTATGCCGGTCCCGACCGTCTGGACAACAACCTCGTGGCGCTCCTCTCCTACTACGCCTACATGGTCATCGGCTACGACATGGACTGCATGGCTCCACAAGGTGGCACGCCGTACTTCCACATCGCCGAAGACATCGTGACCAACGCGGAGAACCTGGGCTATACGGGCTGGAAGGCTTTCGGTGACAACAACAACCGGTTTGCCCTGCTCAACGACTATCTCGACGGTGGCATGGAGTGCTATCGGCAACTCATGTACGACTACCACCGCAAGGGACTCGACCAGATGGCAGACAATGCAGACAACGGTCGCGACGCCATCAAGGAGGCTCTCTCTCTGCTCGACCAGGCTCATGAGGCTAAGAACATGAGCCACCTGCCACAGCTCTTCACGGAGTACAAGAAAGACGAACTGGTCAACATCTTCAGTGGCAAGGGCAGCAATGCCGACCGTGAGGCTGTCTACGACATCCTCTTCGGCATAAGCCCTTCACAGAGCAGCGATTGGGACAAGATCAAACAGTGAGGTGTGGTTATGGGGTTTTAAGGTTATGAGGTTCAATTCTCCATTTTCCATTATCCATTTTCAATTCGGTAAATCGCTCAATCTCTCCTCATCGATATTAAAAATAATGTAATGCTTCAACATATTACCATAAAAAACTATGCGCTCATAGAGGAACTCGACATCGACCTCTCATCGGGCTTCTCCGTCATCACGGGTGAGACCGGTGCCGGTAAGTCCATCCTCCTGGGTGCCATAGGTCTTCTGCTCGGACAGCGAGCCGACTCCAAGTCCATCCGCAACGGAGCATCACGCTGTGTCATAGAGGCCACATTCGACCTCTCACGATACAGCATGCAGGACTTGTTTGAGGAGATGGATATCGACTTCGACGGACAGGAATGCATCTTGCGTCGTGAACTGACATCGACGGGCAAGAGTCGCGGATTTATCAACGACACTCCCGCCACGGTGGCACAGCTCCGCACACTCGGAGACCGACTCATCGACATACACTCTCAGCACCAAAATCTCCTACTTGCAAAGGAGGACTTCCAACTGGATGTGCTGGACACCCTGGCTCACAATGAAGAGGACCTCCAGGCCTATCAAGAGGCTCACCGCCAGTATCTCTCCCTGCAGCATCAGCTGAAGGAGGCTGAGGAGCGCTTCCAGCAGTCACAAGACGACGAGGAGTACCTGCGCTTCCAGCTCACCCAGCTGCAAGAGGCCGGACTGGAGGAAGGCGAACAGGAAGAACTGGAAGAGGAACAGCAGAAGCTGGCTCATGCAGAGGACATCAAGGGGGCACTGCTCCAGGCTTGTGAGGCACTCTCAGGCGATGGGGAAAGCATCGTCACACAGACGAAGTTTGCCTATCAGCAAGTGCATAGCGCCGGTAAGGTCTATGCCCCGGCAGAAGAACTGGCAGAGCGCATCGACAGTTGCCTCATCGAACTGAAGGACATCTTCGAGGAGGTCAGCAGCATGGCAGAAGACATCGAGTACAGTCCCGAAAGACTGGCATACATCGACGAGCGCCTTGGTCTGATCTACGATCTTCAGCGCAAGCACCACAAGGAGAGTGTAGAGAGCCTACTCCAGTACCAGCATGAACTGGAGGAGCGCGTAGCCAGCATAGAGCATGGAGAGGAGTATCTGGAAGAACTTCAGCAAGCCGTGGCCAAGCAACTCAAGGTGGTGATGAAGCAGGCTGAAGCGCTCTCAAAGAAACGACAGAAAGCGGCCAAAGCCGTAGAGCAAACCATGGTGGACAAACTCATCCCTCTGGGACTGCCCAACGTACAGTTCAAGGTGGAACTGCTGTCCGTGGAGCAACCCTCGTCTACCGGCATAGACCGTGTGACCTTCCTCTTCAGTGCCAATAAGAATGGTAGTCTGCAGCCCATCTCTCAGGTGGCCAGCGGCGGTGAGATAGCCCGCGTGATGCTCAGCCTGAAGGCCATCATAAGCAGTGCCAAGAGCCTGCCCACCATCATTTTCGACGAGATAGACACGGGCGTGAGCGGACAGATAGCCGAACGCATGGCTCTCATCATGCGCGAGATGGGAGAGCAGTCCCGCCAGGTCATCAGCATCACGCACCTCCCCCAGATAGCCAGCCTCGGACAGCACCATTATAAGGTGTACAAGGAAGACAACGACCAGGAGACCAACAGCCACATCGTGAGCCTCACTCCCGAGCAGCGCATCGAGGAGATAGCCCACATGCTGAGCGGAAGCACGCTGAGCGAAGCTGCCATCCAAAATGCACGCACACTCTTGGGAATAAGTTAAAAGAGAAAGCGAGAGCAGTACATATGATTTTGCTTTTCATGAGTACAGATAGCATTACATACCGCACTTTTCGCTTTTTGCTTTGAGAAATTCAGAAACATACGAAAGTATAAATAATCAACCCGAACAATGAAACACCTATTTATAATTATAGCCCTCCTCCTACCCCTTGGCATCTCTGCCAAGAACCCCAAGTTCTTCAAGAAGGCAAGGCCCATACAGCTCACCGTCATAGCCTACGACAAGACTGGACAGATGCAGCAGGGCCAGGGCTACTTCCTCAATGAAGAGGGCGACGTACTGGTGGAGTACAATCTGCTGAAGAATGCCGTAAAGGTGAAAGCCGTCGATACCAATGGCAAGGAGTACACCCTGGCTCGCATCAAGGGTGCCAACTCGCTCTACAACATCGCCCGACTCTCTTGTCCAGAGGCAAAGAAGACAGCTGTGATGCCCTTGCTCACAGAGGCCATCACCACTGGCACCGCCGTCTACGTGATGCCCGTCAGCAGTCCCGACAAGAATGCAGAGTGCCTCGTAGACACCATAAGCAAGATAGAGACCTTCGAGGAGGGGCACAGCTACTACACTCTCACGTCAAATCTCGACGAGCGTCTCTCCGGAGCACCGGTCTTCACGGAGAAAGGCGAACTCATCGGTAGCGTACAGCTGGCTGCCGACAAGGACAAGCAGCATGGCTTCATCATCGCAGCCACCTATGCCAACCAACTCAGCATCTCGGCCGTCGATGTCAACAAGTACGACCTCCGCAGTCTGCCCATGCCCAAGGCCATCCCCGCCGACGAGAGTCAGGCTACCACATTCCTCTACCTGCTCAACAAGCAGGATACGCTCATCTATCGGGCCAACGTGGAGGACTTCGTGGAGGCATTCCCCACAAGCAGCACGGGCTATATCCAACTGGCCGAACTGGATGCCCGTCAGGGTCACTACAAAGAGGCTGAGCAGGTGTATGCCAAAGGTCTGGAGCTGTGTACCGAGCACAAGGACGAGATACACCATTCCTTCGCCAAGCTCCTCTACCAGAGCGGCATGCTCGACAAGGAGGTGAGCGAGGGGTGGAACCTCGACAAGGCGCTCTCCGAGACCAATGCCGCCTATGAGGCCAACCCCCTGCCGCTCTACATGGCCCTGCAGGGCATGATACTCTATGGACAGAAGAACTACAAGGATGCGTACGAAAAGTTCGTTGCCATGGGGCAGACCAATATGCGCTCATCTGAGTACTACCTCTATGCCGCACAGTGCAAGACCATGCTGGAAGCACCCGATGAGGAGATACTTGCTATGCAAGACAGCGCTCTGGCATGCTACACGAAGCCCTATCCCGTGGAGGCTGCGAGCAGTCTGTACCTTCGTTCGAAGACCTTGGCTAAGCTTTCCCGTTTCCGCGAGGCTGTGGCCGACCTCAATGAGTATGAGCACCTCCTCTCTGCCAATGTCAGCGCAGCCTTCTACTATGAGCGCGAACAGCTGGAGATGCAGTGCCGTATGTACCA
>JAZLII010000085.1:0-4394 GCA_045617275.1 Bacteroidaceae bacterium | reverse complement strand
ATCAAGTAGCCCTCGCCCTTGATAGACAGTCCCCGCTCATAGTAGGCGAATAGCATTCGCCGCCCCTCGCCGCCTGAGCGCTTACCGCCCTCGTCCGACCCTCAAAAGCCACCATGCCCAGCGGTTTTGCCGCTGGGTCCTGCCCCCCGAAGTAAAACAAAAAACAAAAAAATACAAAACCTATGGAATTAGCAACAAAGTACGATCCCTCTGAAGTAGAGGGAAAATGGTATCAGTATTGGCTTGACAACAAGCTCTTCAGCAGCAAGCCCGATGGCCGTGAGCCCTACACCGTAGTCATCCCTCCCCCAAATGTGACGGGTGTCTTGCACATGGGTCACGTCCTCAATGAGACCATCCAGGACATCCTCGTGCGCCACGCACGCATGGAAGGAAAGAATGCATGCTGGGTACCCGGTACCGACCATGCTTCCATCGCCACTGAGGCCAAGGTGGTCAATCGCCTGGCCGAGCAGGGCATCAAGAAGACCGACCTCACCCGTGAGGAGTTCCTCAAGCACGCCTGGGCATGGACCGAGGAGCACGGAGGCATCATCCTCAAGCAGCTCCGCAAGCTGGGTTGCTCTTGCGACTGGGACCGCACAGCCTTCACCATGGACGAGCCTCGCAGCGAGAGCGTCATCAAGGTGTTCTGCGACCTCTACAACAAGGGCCTCATCTACCGCGGCGTACGTATGGTCAACTGGGACCCCAAGGCCCTGACGGCCCTTTCCGACGAGGAGGTCATCTACAAGGAGGAGCACAGCCAGCTCTACTATATGAAGTACTACGTGGATGAGCCCGTAGGAAGCACCGATGGCGAGGAGGCCGATGCCATCGTCATCTGCTGCGACGACAAGCCTTTCGACCCCACCGTGAAGCAGCAGGTCATCCATCGCGACGCTGAGGGTCGCCGCTATGCCGTGGTAGCCACCACCCGTCCCGAGACCATCATGGGCGACGTGGCTGTCTGCATCAACCCCTCTGACCCCAAAAACACCTGGTTGAAGGGCAAGAAGGTCATCGTACCCATGGTGGGTCGTGTAGTGCCCATCATCGAGGACGAGTACGTGGAGATCGAGTTTGGTACGGGCTGTCTGAAGGTAACTCCCGCCCACGATGTCAACGACTACATGCTGGGTGAGAAGTACGGCCTGGAGGCCATTGATGTCTTCAATGCCAACGGTACCCTCAGCGAGGCTGCAGGTATGTATGTCGGCATGGACCGCTTCGACTGCCGCAAGCAGGTAGCCCTCGACATGAAGGAGAAGGGCTTGCTCGAGAAGCAGGAGGACTATACCAACAAGGTGGGCACCTCTGAACGTACCGGTGTGGCCATCGAGCCCAGACTCTCCATGCAGTGGTTCCTCAAGATGGAGCACCTGGCAGAGATCGCCCTGGGTCCTGTGATGAACGATGACATCCAGTTCTATCCCACTAAGTATAAGAACACCTACCGTCACTGGCTGGAGAACATCAAGGACTGGTGT
Organism: Bacteroidaceae bacterium; assembly: GCA_045617275.1. Taxonomy (GTDB): domain Bacteria; phylum Bacteroidota; class Bacteroidia; order Bacteroidales; family Bacteroidaceae; genus Physcousia. The sequence goes on along the minus strand of JAZLII010000085.1, from coordinate 2,904 downwards.
ATCAGCCGTCAGCTCTGGTGGGGTCACCGCATCCCTGCCTACTATCTGCCTCAGGGTGGCTATGTAGTAGCAGAGACCCTGGAGAAGGCCGTTGAGATGGCTCGTGAGAAGAGTGGCAATCCTGCTCTCACTGCCGCCGACCTGCGTCAGGATGAGGATGCCCTCGACACTTGGTTCTCAAGCTGGCTCTGGCCCATCAGCCTCTTCGATGGTATCAACCATCCCGGCAACGAGGAAATCAACTACTACTACCCCACGGCCGACCTGGTGACCGGTCCCGACATCATCTTCTTCTGGGTAGCTCGCATGATCATGGCAGGCTACGAGTACCAGGGACAGATGCCTTTCAAGAATGTGTACTTCACGGGTATCGTACGCGACAAGCTGGGCCGCAAGATGTCTAAGTCGCTGGGCAACAGCCCCGATCCCCTCGACCTCATCGCCCGCTTCGGTGCCGATGGTGTACGTATGGGTATGATGCTCTCTGCCCCCGCAGGCAACGACATTCTCTTCGATGACAGCCTCTGTGAGCAGGGTCGCAACTTCAACAATAAGATCTGGAATGCCTTCCGTCTCGTCAAGGGTTGGCAGACCGCCGACATCGAACAGCCTGAGACAGCTCGCATCGCCACGGAGTGGTTTGAGGCCATGCTGCAGAAGACCTTCAATGAGAGCGAGGACCTCTTCAAGAAGTATCGTCTCTCCGAGGCCCTCATGGCCATCTACAAGCTCTTCTGGGATGAGTTCTCAAGCTGGTATCTGGAGATGATCAAGCCTGCCTACGGCCAGCCCATCGACCAGAAGACATACGACTGCACGCTCCACTTCTTCGACGTCTTGCTGAAGATGCTCCATCCCTTCATGCCTTTCATCACCGAGGAACTTTGGCAGCACATCTACGATCGCAACAATGGCGAGTCCATCATGCTCCAGGAGTTGCACCTCGACGTGCCTTCTGCTGAGCAGGAGAAGCTCATTGCCGACATTGAGGTCATGAAGCAGGTCATTGCCGGCATCCGTGCCGTGCGCAACCAGAAGAACATTGCCCAGAAGGAGACACTCACCCTTCAGTGCGTGGCAGAAAATCCTCTCGCCACCTACAACAGCCTCATCCAGAAGCTGGCCTTCGTAGGCGAGATCTGCATCGTGGCACAGAAGGACGACACCGCTGCCAGCTTCCTCGCCGGCACCACCGAGTATGCCGTACCTTTGGGCGACCTCATCGACGTGGAGGCTGAGATCCAGAAGGCTGAGGCCGAGATCAAGCGTCTCCAAGGCTTCCTCCAGGGTGTGCTGAAGAAGCTCTCCAACGAGCGTTTCGTAAGCAGTGCTCCTGCTCAGGTCGTGGAGATGGAGCGCAAGAAGCAGGCCGATGCCGAGAGCAAGATTGCGGCACTCGAGGAGAGCCTCAAGAAGCTGAAGGGCTAAGCCCTTTGCCCCCTATCTTAGCAAAGGCCACAGTGCCCAGCGGTTCTCCGCTGGGTCCAGGCCTTCGCCTTAAAGGGGCACCGCCGCCTCAAAGCCGCCGCCCCCAGCGCTTCTTCGCCGGGTCCTTCCCGGCTTCCTTCCCTCCCTTGCCCAGCGGTCCTCCGCTGGGTCACCAAAACCAAAATCAACCATATATGAAAGCAAGAAATATTTTCCTCTGCGGACTGCTCGGTCTTAGCATCGTGGCACCGTCCGAAGTCTGCGCAGCCCCCATGTACGCCGCAGCCCCTGCTCCCAAGAGCAAGGCCAGAGACATCAAGAAGGTAGAGTCTGTCAGCGTGGAGAGCCCTGTTGGCACCGTGCCCCGTCTGCCCTACCAGCTCCTGGTGACCTACACCGACAAGCGTCAGGAGTGGCGTCAAGTAAAGTGGATGAACTCCATGCAGAACGTGGAGCAGCAGCAGGCCAACCCCGACCTCTACCCTGCCGGCAAGGAGTATACCATCCAGGGCTACATCATCGGTGACAACACCACCGACAATGGCTATCCCGTGACCGCCTCCGTCAAGGTAGTGGCTGGTGAGTACCAGACTCCTGCCAATCAGCTGAAGGCACAGCCCATCCCTCTCAGCGAGGTACAGCTCACAGGCGACAACCGTCTTACCAACAATCGCGACATGCTCATCGAGCACCTCATCGCGCTGGATGTCACCCAGCAGCTCTACAACTATCGCGACACCTACGGCCTGCCCACTGAGGGCTATACCATGTCCGACGGTTGGGACTCGCCCACCACCAAGTTGAAGGGTCACGGCACGGGTCACTACATGAGTGCGCTGGCCTTTGCCTTTGCCTCGGCACAGAAGGCGGAGCAGAAGCAGCAGTTGTACCTGCGCATAGAGCGCATGGTGCAGGAGATGCGTCAGTGTCAGGAGCGTACCTTCGTCTACGACGAGGCGCTGGGTCGCTATCGTGAGGCGCGCGACTATGCTCCCGAGGACGAGCTCCGTCAGATGAAGGGTACATGGGCTGCGATGAACGAGCAGAAGAAGGACTATGCCAAGTATGGCTATGGCTATATGAATGCCATCCCTGCCTCCCACTGTGTCCTCATCGAGAAGTATGCTCCCTACAACAATGAGCAGGGCGTATGGGCTCCCTACTACACGGTGCACAAGCAGTTGGCCGGTCTCATCGACATTGCCAACACCATGCGTGCCAGCCAGGGGCAGTTTGCCGTTCCCCAAGGCCATCTGTCTCTCACCGAGATCGCCGACAAGGCACAGCTCATCGCCAAGGACATGGGTCTCTGGGTGTGGAACCGCATGCATTATCGTACCTACATCAAGCGCGATGGCGACAAGGCGGAGCGTCAGGCTCGTCCGGGCAACCGCTATGAGATGTGGAACATGTACATCGCCGGTGAGGTGGGTGGCATGTGTGAGGCGCTCTCCCGACTCTCGGAGATGGTGAGCG
>JAZLII010000084.1:0-25912 GCA_045617275.1 Bacteroidaceae bacterium | reverse complement strand
AATCATCCTCATATGATACGTGAGATACAGCCTTGGGTGGAGGCTATGCACCTGAGCGGTATACGTGGAAAGTACCTCATAGAGGAAGCCAACCATCTCTTGAGCCGAAGTGATGACAAGTTCATCTTCTCATACAACGGTATGCACAAGGAAGAACTTAAGCAGAAGACCCTTCGCAGTCGAGACTATGAAGGTAGCATAGTGAAGGCACAGCCTGCCTTCTCTGGCGATGTGGTGACACCCTTGCTGAAGCAGTTGAGCGACACTTTGATAGCGCTCTATAAGATGCAGTACAAGGAGCATTGGGACGTCTTCCCTCATGGTGTACTGCCCGATGGAGACTACTACATCGTATACAAGGGCAAGCTCCTCACCGACTCTCTGGCATCACCCGTGCAGACAGGCGATTTTCCAGTCTTCCAGGCAGAGCGCGATGTCATCAATCCACAGCGACAGTTGTGGCACTTTGTATACAATGAGAAACTGGAATGCTACAGCATCACCAATGTGCAGGATGGTCGCTATATCAATGAGATAGGCAACTTCTGGCGTGATATGGAGAAGAATCCTTTCGACCTTCTTTATCACTCATTCAGCATAGAAGAGCAGAACAAGTATTTCTCCATTCGTCAGACGGGCAAGGGTGGTAGCAGTTACTGGCAGAGCAATGGAAGACGCATCACTACGGGCAATACTTCCAACAACTATGTCTTCCAAATTGTTCCTAAAGACGAGATGAAGTAGTATAAAAGTAGTCGTTTGGTCGTTTAGGGATGTATGATATGCATATTCATTAGCTATATGTTATTTTCCTAAACGACCAAACGATTTATAATTTCTGGAGTATTTTCATAAGTTCCTCCATACCTTCGCTGGCTCCCTTCTTGATGTGGTGGATGTGACGGAATCCATTGTAGTTGACATCCTTAGGATCAATGATATAGATGGGAGTATTGTCGGATACGTAGTTGAGTAGTCCGGCTGCAGGATATACGTTGAGACTGGTACCTATGACGATGTAGATGTCGGCCTTGGAAGTCTCCATGATGGCATCTTCTATGCGAGGTACAGCTTCGCCAAACCACACGATGAAGGGACGTATCTGACTGCCATCTTCAGCTAGATCGCCCATCTTGACTTGTAGGTGATCCTCAGGAAGTGTCTTGATGTAGCGTGGATTGTTGGGATCGGCACTGCTGGTCACCTTCATCAGTTCACCGTGGAGATGGATGACATGGTGACTGCCGGCACGCTCATGCAGATTGTCCACATTTTGCGTTACAACGGTCACTTGATATTTATCCTCCAGTTGAGCCACCAAGCGATGTCCCAGGCAAGGCTGGACGGTGGGAAGTTGCATACGTCGCTCATTGTAGAAGCGAGTCATGAGTTCGGGATTGCGATACCAACCTTCTATGCTGGCCACGTCCTCTACTTTGTACTGTTCCCAAAGACCGTTGTTGTCACGAAAAGTACTGATGCCACTCTCTGCACTCATACCTGCACCAGTCAGCAAAACTATCTTTTTCATCGCTTCAAAATTTATTTTGTTCGTTTTTACTTGTATTAAACTCTCGTGTAAGCACAAAATAGGCTTTCTACCACACAAAAATACTAAAAAAACGTGAAAGGTAAACCATTATATCAATAAATTCCTTTAACTTTGCAAATTAGAACTCATATACATTATAAAAAATACACATGGACAAAATCAGTTACGCACTGGGACTGGGTATCGGTCATCAGTTGAAGAGTATGAATATCGAGAATTTCAGCATCGAGGATTTCACTCGCAGCATTCAGGACATCATGGCCGACAAGCCCACTGAGATGAATGCCCGTGAGGCTCAGATGATGCTCAACGAATATTTTGCCAAGAAGGAGCAGGAGCAGGCACAGCAGGCTATTGCCGATGGTAAGGTGTTCTTGGAGGAGAATGGTAAGCGCGAAGGCGTGGTAACCACCAAGAGCGGTCTGCAGTATGAGGTACTCACCGAGGGAACTGGCAATCAGCCCAAGGCAACCGATAAGGTACGTTGCCACTATGAGGGCAAGCTCATCGATGGAAGCATCTTCGACAGCAGTTATCAGCGTGGCGAACCTGCCGACTTCGGACTCAATCAGGTGATCCCTGGATGGACCGAGGGCGTACAGCTCATGAAGGAAGGTGCCAAGTATCGCTTCTTCATCCCCTATCTGCTGGGTTACGGTGAGCGTGGTGCCGGACAGAGCATTCCTCCCTACAGCACCCTCATCTTCGACGTTGAGCTTATCAAGGTGCTCTAAGCATAGTCTAGTCTAGTAAATCTAGTAATTCTAGAACTCTCTAGACTTTCTAGAATTCTCCAGTACGGAAAAGAAATACAATAATCACAAAAACAATAAAAGACAATGAAGAAATTTTCATTCCTGGTAGCAGCTTTCGCTGCTCTCGCATTCACAGCATGTGAAGGTGGTGCCGGTGCCAAGATGAGCACAGGTGTCAGTGGTAAGGCCAACTTGGCTGACGATGTAGATACCATCTGCTACGTCATCGGTAACTTCAACGGTAAGCAGATGAAGAGCAACATCTTCTCAAAGGAAGGTATGGATGTAGACTCTGCCTACGTAAAGGAGTTCCTGAAGGGTTTGATGGAAGGTGCCAATGCTGAGGGCGATGCCAAGAAGAAGGCTTATATGGCTGGTGTATCTATGGGCTTCGAGATGAAGCAGTATTTGGAGAAGGGCATCAAGTCTGAGCTCTACGGACGTGAGGACTCTACCCACACCATCAGCACCAACGATTTCCTGGCTGGTCTGATCGCAGGTATCACCAATGCTGAGTCACGCGTACAGGGCGAGGAGTACCTCCTGCAGGCTATGGTTCGTGAGAAGATGAACAAGATCTACGAGGAGACCAAGGCTGAGCAGAACAAGGAATATAAGCAGGAGAACGAGGACTTCCTGGCTAAGGTGGCTAAGGAGGATGGCGTAAAGAGTCTCGGTGACGGTATCTTCTACAAGGTGCTGACTGAGGGTACTGGTGTAGTTCCCACTGCTGAGCAGCAGGTTCGTGTACACTATGAGGGTAAGACCATCGATGGCAACGTATTCGACAGCAGCATCCAGCGTGGTGAGCCCATCGAGTTGCTCCCCACTCAGGTTATTCCCGGATGGACCAAGGCTCTGACCACTATGCCTGTAGGTAGCAAGTGGGAGGTATATATCCCCTACAGCCAGGGTTATGGTGACGATGGTTACGGTCCTATCAAGGGCTTCTCTACCCTGATCTTCACCATCGAGTTGCTCGACATCATTGAGGGTTCTGCTGAGTAATAAGTAGGAAGACGGATTATGAAGACATTAAGACTGTTTATACTTCCTGCACTCTTGCTCTTTAGCCTCACCATTTCGGCTCAGACCAGCAATAGCAAGAAGGCAAAGGCAAAGACTGAGAAGACCAGCAAGAAGAAGGCAAAGAAGGGTGAAACACCTGTAGAGGTGGTAGACACCGTAAGTTTGGATGAGTTCAGTTTCCACTTCGGACGTGCCAACACTTCAGGTCTGAAGTCTTACTTGGTACAGCGCATGGGTGTGGATCCTGCTTTCATGGAGGACTTCCTAAAGGGTTTCGAGCAGAAGGAACTCACAGAGGCCGACAAGAAGATGAAAGCACGCCTGGCTGGTATCGAGATACGTCAGCAGGTAGAGCAGGAGGTGATACCTCAGGCTTCAAGCCTGATCGATGAGGAGAACGATAAGCTCAACCATGCGAAGTTCATGGAAGGCTTCCGTACAGGATTGATGGAGGCAGAGGTGCCTGGCATCGACATGGACAGCACTCAGGTCATCGTGAAGAAGAACATCGACTACTATCACAAGGCACAGATGGAGGCCAAGTATGGAGAGAACCGTAAGGCTGGTGAGGAGTTTCTGGCTAAGAATGCCAAGAACGACAGCGTGAAGGTGACTGCCAGCGGTCTGCAGTACAAGGTGCTCGTGAAGGGTACCGGAGCCGTACCTACAGCCGATCAGCTCGTGAAGGTACACTATCGTGGTACACTGATCGACGGCACTGAGTTTGACAGTAGCTACAAGCGTGGCGAACCTGCCACTTTCGGTTGCAGTCAGGTCATCTCTGGTTGGACTGAGGCACTTACCATGATGCCTGTAGGTAGCAAGTGGATGCTCTACATTCCCTACGATCTCGCCTATGGAGACCGTGAGACCGGTAGCATCCAGCCCTTCAGCATGCTCATCTTCGAGGTAGAGTTGCTCGGCATCGAGGAATAAGGAAAACATCCAAAATATATAGAAAAGGCACTGAATATGGCATTCAGTGTCTTTTTTTTCATAAAAATGATGCGTTGTACAAATATTTTCCCTATCTTTGCTTACACTATGTAAAGTTTCGACACATTATTAAATTATAGAAGTACATTTTTCTTCATTATAGATATGGAAAAGATAGACAAACTCGACATGAAAATCTTGGAGATCATCTCCAACAACGCTCGTATTCCCTTCAAGGATGTGGCAGCAGAGTGCGGTGTGAGCCGTGCCGCCATTCATCAGCGTGTCCAGCGTCTCATCGACCTGGGAGTGATCGTGGGTTCTGGCTACCATGTCAACCCTTCCAGTCTGGGCTACAACACATGCACCTATATAGGCATCTCACTGGAGAAGGGAAGTATGTACAACTCCGTATGTGAGGCATTGAGCAAGATGCCTGAGATCGTGGAGTGTCATTATACCACCGGACCCTACTCTATGCTGGCCAAGCTCTATGCTCGCGACAATGCGCATCTGATGGAACTGCTCAACGGTAGCATTCAGGAGATACCTGGTGTCATCAGTACGGAGACTCTGATATCACTCAAGCAGAGCATCAAGAAGGAGGTGCCCATCGGTCAGCAGCATGCTGAGTCGCAGCCCAATCTCTTGGATGAGGTGTAAGAGAGAGCATAGATAAGTAAGTTATCAAAATAAAGCACATCTATTATCAAAATTATCTTGATCACTTACTTATAGATACGTGTTGATATTAAGGTGAACCACATGGCGGGACTTATCCTTCTGTGTGCATTCACCTTATACCTTGTTTATATATAAGATAGGAAAGGCGTGTTGAAAGACTTTGATTGGAAGCAGAGATACGATGCTCTGCACGATGGTTATCCTGGTTATGATCGTCGTCCCGTTGTTGGCATCACAGGCAACTTTGGTGACAAGGGCTGTGAATTGGCTGAAGGATATTATCGTTCGGTGCTTGAAGCAGGTGGTGTACCTATGATCATACCACCCTATGAGAACCGTGAAGCCTTGCTCAATACATTGGACCAGGTCGATGCCTTGTTGCTTTCGGGAGGTGGAGATATGAATCCGCTTTTCGTCAACGAGGATCCTCTGCCGGGTCTGCATAGCATCAATCCTAAGCGCGATCTTTGCGAACTCTTGCTTATTCGCCTGGCTTTTGATAGGCAGATTCCTATGTTGGGCATCTGCAGAGGTATACAGATGATGGCTACAGCCTTGGATGGGAGCATCTATCAGGATCTTGATAGCCAGTATGAAAGTGGTCCTTTGGTAAAACACGATCAGCAACTGGATCGTTGCTATGCCTCACACAAGGTGAATATCGAAGAGGACAGTATGCTTCACGCCATTATGAATCTGAACGAATTGGCAGTCAACTCTTTCCATCATCAGGCTGTCTCCAATCCTGGTCCTCATCTGCGTGTTTCGGCTCGTAGCACGGATGGTGTGATAGAGGCTATTGAGAGCACGGAATACAAGAGTTTGCTGGGTGTACAGTGGCATCCTGAGTGCTTCATCCTGACGGGAAACCGTGTGATGATGCCTCTCTTCGAGTGGCTCGTGGGTGAAGCCAGAGAGTATGCAGAAGCTCGTCAACTGCATCGTGACATTCTTACGCTCGACAGTCATTGCGACACGCCAATGTTTTTCCAGCAGGGTGTACGCTTTGACCATCGTGACGCACACGTATTGGTCGATCTACACAAGATGCAGGAAGGCGGACTCGATGCTTCCTGTATGGTGGCCTATCTGCCTCAGAAGGAGCGTGACGATGCCTCATTGCAGTTCGCCAAGGACATGGCAGAAGGACTTATCGACCAGCTCGAGGAGATGGTGGAAAGCAATCGAGAGCATGTGGATTTTGCACGAACTCCCGATCAGCTCTTTGCCTTGAAGAAGGCTGGCAAGCATGCCATCATGAAGGGTATAGAGAATGGTTATGCCATAGGCAAAGACATCAGTTTGCTAAAGCATTTTCAGGATCGCGGTGTAGTATATATCACGCTTTGCCACAATGGAGACAATGATATCTGTGACTCGGCCAGAGGCCAGGGTGAGCATGGAGGATTGAGCGAGTTTGGCAGGCAGGTGGTAGTAGAGATGAATCGCTTGGGACTTCTGATAGACCTTAGCCATGCTGCTGAGTCAACCTTCTGGGACGTATTGAAAGAGAGCCAAAAGCCCGTAGTGTGCAGTCATAGCAGTTGCAAGACGCTCTGCGATCATCCGCGCAACCTCACCGATGAGCAGATGAAGGCTTTGGCCGAGCACGGAGGTGTGATGCAAGTCACCTTCTACGAAGGTTTCCTTCGTAAGGACGGTCAGGCCACTCTTCAGGATGCTTTGGCTCACATAGACCATGCTGTGGAGGTGATGGGCATAGACCATGTGGGTATAGGTACCGACTTTGATGGAGACGGTGGTGTACCAGGTCTGGCCAGTGCCAGTGAGGTGATCAACCTTACACGTGGTCTCCTTAGGAGAGGCTACAGCCACGAAGACATACAGAAGCTCTGGGGTGCCAATTTCCTCCGTGTCATGTCCCAAGTACAAAATCAATAGAGGTGATCAATAAAACATTCTACTGGTGCTAATTTATAGAAACCTAATATAAATCTACATAATAAACGACTATGATCAAGCAAATCATACTTGGCGCTACTGCCTTACTGGTCTTCTCCTCTTGCAAGGACAAGTCCAATGCTTCTGCACAGGGCAACATCATCGAACAGGAGCAGACTGCCACAGGAATGGTCGATTGTCCTCAGTTTGTGGCCGACAGCGCAATGGTCAGCATCCTTCAGCAGTGTGCCTTTGGTCCTCGTGTCACGGGCACTGAGGCTCACCGACTTTGTGGAGACTATATCGTAGCAAAATTTAAAGAATATGGCACACAGGTGACGGAGCAGACCATGGAACTGACGGCTTATGACGGTACTAAACTGCCTGGTCGCAACATCATCGCGAGTGTCAATCCTGAGGCCAAGCAGAGGATGATGTTTTGTGCACACTGGGATTGCCGTCCTTGGGCTGACAATGATGCCGATGAGTCCAACCACCACACGCCTATCCTGGCCGCCAACGATGCTGCCAGTGGTGTGGCCGTGATGCTGGAGATGGCTCGCTTGCTCCAAGGCAATGACCTGGAGATGGGTGTCGACTTTGTCTGCTTTGATGCAGAAGACTGGGGTATGCCTCAGTGGGAGGACAGAGAGGAGACTGGTGACGGAGGATGGTGTCTGGGTTCGAAGTACTGGTCTCAGCATCCTCATGTCTCAGGCTACTGGGCACAGTTTGGCGTCTTGCTCGACATGGTGGGTGGACGTGGCGCAACCTTTGCCAAGGAGAGCTACTCTTGCTACTACGCACAGTCTGTGGTGGATGTGACTTGGGATGTAGCTTCTCGCCTGGGCTATGCCAACATCTTCCAGAATCGTGAGGGTGGTGCTGTGACCGACGATCATGTACAGGTCAATCAGTTCTCTGGCATCCCTTGCATCGATATCATACCCAACTGTCAGGGTTCCGTGGGTAGCAGTTTCGGCCCCACTTGGCATACGGTAAATGATACACCCGAAAACATCGATCCCAGCATACTGAAAGCTGTGGGTCAGACCATGATTCAGTTGGTCTACAACATCGACAAAATGTAAAATATACAAGGCACGTAAGTGATTCATGTTATGAAAGTCACTTACTGAAACATACTATAAATAAATTTGATTAATATGTCAATCAACGAAATACAAGACGAGGTCATCGAAGAATTCGCTGACTTTGAGGACTGGATGGATAAGTATCAGTTGCTCATTGACTTGGGCAACGATGAGCAACCTCTTCCTGCTGAGTATAAGACCGAGCAAAACCTCATAGATGGCTGTCAGAGCCGTGTATGGTTGCAGGCTGATTTGGTAGACGGAAAGGTGCAGTTTCAGGCTGAAAGCGATGCCTTGATAGTAAAGGGTATCGTGGCTTTGCTCATCCGTGTACTTTCTGGCCACACTCCTCAGGAGATACTCGATGCCGACCTCTACTTCATCGAGCAGATAGGCCTTCGAGAGCATCTCTCCCCTACTCGTAGCAACGGACTTCTGGCCATGCTCAAGCAGATGAAGCTCTATGCTTTGGCTTTCCAGGCCAAGCAATAGTTTTGACGCACAACTTTTCACTTCTATATAACAAATGTTATTTCCCCCTCATTCTTATTCCCTGCATTTTGACCGAAGTCAAAAGCCGGGGGTAAAGGGGGCTACCTTTCACTTTTCAATTTTCACTTTTCAATTTGAACATCGGTAACATTGATTTGGGCGATCGTCCTGTGATGCTGGCTCCCATGGAGGATGTCACGGACATCGGTTTTCGTCTGCTCTGCAAGCAGATGGGTGCTACTATGGTGTATAGCGAGTTTGTAGCAGCTGATGCACTTGTTCGCTTGGTCAATAAGAGTCTTCAGAAACTTCAGATATGCGAAGAGGAGCGCCCTGTGGCCATACAGATATACGGCAAGGAGGTGGATCCTGTTCGTGAGGCAGCCAAGATTGTTGTAGAGCAGGCACACCCTGATGTGCTGGATCTCAATTTCGGATGTCCTGTCAAGAAGGTAGCTGGCAAGGGAGCCGGTGCAGGTATGTTGCAAAACGTACCCAAACTCCTGGAGATTACCAAGGCTGTGGTGGAGGCTGTGGATGTCCCTGTCACGGTCAAGACACGACTGGGATGGGATCAGGACCATCGTATCATAGTGGACCTTGCAGAACAGTTGCAAGACTGTGGCATACAGGCTCTTACCATACACGGTCGCACCCGTGCGCAGATGTATACTGGAGAAGCAGACTGGACCTTGATAGGAGAGGTGAAAAACAATCCCCGTATGCGCATCCCTATCATAGGCAACGGTGACATTACCACACCCGAACGAGCCAAAGAGTGCTTTGAGCGCTATGGTGTGGATGCTGTGATGGTGGGTCGTGCCACTTTCGGACGCCCTTGGATATTCCGTGAGATAGCGGAGCACTTACATCCCGAATTGCCTCGACTGAATATGGACGTACATTGGAAGATGGATGTGCTGAGAGAGCAGATCAAGCAGAGCATAGCGCGCATAGATGAGTATCGTGGCATACTGCATGTACGTCGTCATCTTGCTGCTTCCCCTTTGTTCAAAGGAATTCCCAATTTCCGCGATACTCGCATCCGGATGCTCCAGGCAGAGACACATGAGTCGTTGCTTTCCATCTTGGAAGAGGTAGAGGAAATGCTCATACAGATGGAAGAACAATCCAGCAAGTAAAATATTTTCTAATCATTAATATTAAAGTTTTTATGAAGAAGTTTTTTGTAATGGCCCTTGCAGCAATGTCTATCACCCTGATGTCTTGCTCCAATGGTGTAGAAGCTAAGGCACAAGAGTTTGCTGACAAGACAGTGGAGATCATGAAGAGTGGTAATATGATGAAACTTACCGAGTTGGCAAAGGAAGTTGAAGAGTATACCAACACACTGAGCGAGGATGACAAGAAGTTGTTTGTGGAGGCTATGCAGCGCTACACCGAGGCACACAAGGCTGACTACGAGCAGGCTGCCAAGGAAGGTATTGGCAACGCACTGGGTGGTATCAAGGAAGGTCTGAAGATAGGAAAGTAAATAATATTTACCTCTATTGATAATATTTTGTGAGAAGGCGTAGTCAGTTGACTGCGCTTTCTTTTGTTTTGTTTAGGGATTCGAGTTTCTCCCTTTTGTATGATTACCCATTTGCAAGGTCCCTCATCACTTTCTGTCTGAAATACAAAATAAAACAAGTTTTATTTGATTTTCCACATGCTTATTTGTATCTTTGCACTTTGAAATCAAAAAAACTCTATCGAGAGAGGAATAAATGAAGCGTAGCGACTTCGAAATTATGGCACCGGTAGGCTCTCCAGAGTCTTTTGCAGCAGCATTGAGAGCTGGTGCTGATAGCATATATTTTGGCATAGAGAACTTGAATATGCGTGCTCACTCTGCAAGCACATTCAGCATAGCCGACTTGAAACGAATAGCACAGGAGTGCAGACATTGTGGAGTAAAGAGCTATCTTACTGTCAACACCATCATCTACGGGGAAGATCTCAACCTTATGCGCGAAATTCTGGATGCAGCCCGCGAGGCTGGCATCTCAGCCGTCATAGCCAGTGATGTAGCTGTGATGACGTATTGCAACAAAATCGGGCAAGAGGTTCACCTTAGTACACAGCTCAACATCAGCAACATAGAGGCGCTTCGCTTTTATGCTCAGTTTGCCGATGTAGTGGTGCTGGCTCGTGAGTTGAATGTGGATCAGGTAGCAGAGATATACCGCCATATTGTGGAAGAGAACATCTGCGGTCCTTCCGGCAAGCAGATACGCATAGAGATGTTTTGCCATGGTGCCTTGTGCATGGCCGTGAGTGGCAAGTGCTATATGAGCCTGCACAATATGGGCCGAAGCGCCAACCGTGGTGAGTGCATGCAGATATGTCGCAGAAGCTATACGGTTCGTGACCGTGAGACGGGCAACGAACTGGACATTGACAACAAGTACATCATGTCGCCCAAGGACTTGAAGACCATCCGTTTCATCGATCGTCTGATGGAAGCCGGTGTACGCGTCTTCAAGATAGAAGGTCGTGCCCGTGGTGCTGAATATGTGGATACCGTGGTACGTTGCTATGACGAAGCCATCAATGCAGTCTTGAGCGATCAACAGCCCCCCCAGCCCCCGAGGGGGAGTAATAATGCAGGGGAGCAGGATGTGGAGCGTCCTCTATCTTATTCCCTGCATTTTGACCGAAGTCAAAAGCCGGGGGATAGGGGGGCTTTTTGTGACGCTGCCAAAGATGCCTGGGATGAGCGTCTCTCCAAGGTGTTCAACCGTGGCTTCTGGGATGGGTACTATCAAGGTCAGCTCTTGGGTGAATGGTCCAAGAAGCCTGGTAGTGTGGCCACAGAGAAGAAGCAATATTGCGGTAAGGGTATTCGCTACTATAGCAAGTTGAAAGTGGGCGAGTTCAAGATAGAGGCTTGCCCGTTGAAGGTAGGCGACAAGATACTTGTGACAGGACCTACCACAGGTGCTTACTATACCACGGTAAGTGAGATACGCTATGACCTGAAACCCGTGGAAGAGGCCAAGCAAGGCTGGCATATCAGCATACCTCTTGACCAAAAGATAAGGCATTCGGACAAATTGTTTATTGTTCGTGAGCCAAGTGAAGAAGAATTAGATAAAAGATAGTAGCCCCCCTAACCCCCGGCTTTTGACTTCGGTCAAAATGCAGGGAATAAGAATGAGGGGGAAGTAACAATTTGTTATATAGAAGATACATAATAAATCAACAAATAGAGAATGGAATTTGAATTGATCGCCAAAACCTTCCAGGGTCTGGAAGAGGTACTGGCAAGCGAGTTGACAGCACTGGGTGCAAACAATATTCAGATAGGTCGCCGTATGGTGTCCTTCACAGGTGACCAGGAAATGATGTACCGTGCCAACTTCCAGTTGCGTACTGCCATCCGTATCCTGAAACCCATCAAGCACTTCCGTGCAACAAGTGCTGACGAGGTATATGAAGCTATCCATAAGATGGACTGGAGCCAGTATCTGGACAACGACACCACCTTTGCCGTGGATAGTGTGGTATTCAGCACGGAGTTCCGTCACTCGAAGTTCGTGGCCTACAAGGTGAAGGATGCTATCGTGGATCAGTTCCGCGAGAAGACAGGCGATCGTCCCAATATCAGCATTACCAACCCCGACATACAGCTTCACATCCACGTAGCTGAATACGACTGTACGCTCTCTCTCGACTCCAGTGGTGAGAGCCTCCACCGCCGTGGCTATCGTCAGCGTCAGGTAGAGGCTCCCCTCAACGAGGTGCTGGCTGCAGGTATCATCCTGATGACGGGTTGGAGAGGTGAGACTGACTTCATCGATCCCATGTGTGGTAGTGGTACGTTGCCCATCGAGGCGGCTCTCATTGCCCGCAACATGGCTCCCGGCCTCTTCCGTCAGGGCTATGCCTTCGAGAAGTGGCCCGACTTTGATCAGGAACTGTTTGACAAGATATACAATGATGACAGTCAGGAGCGTGAGTTTGAGCATCACATCTATGGCTACGACTGCAACCGTCAGGCCGTGGAGATAGCTACAGGCAATGTGCGTGCAGCAGGCTTAAGCAAGGATATCACCATCACTCTGCAGGACTTCAAGGACTTCACACAGCCTGCCGAGAAGAGCATCCTCATCACCAATCCTCCTTATGGCGAGCGTATCTCTTCACCGGACTTGCTGGGCCTCTACCGTATGATCGGTGAGCGTCTCAAGCATCAGTTCCAGGACAATGAAGCGTGGGTGCTGAGCTATCGTGAGGAATGTTTCGACCAGATCGGTCTGAAGCCCTCCCTGAAGACTCCCCTCTTCAATGGCTCACTGGAGTGCGAGTTGCGCAAGTACCAGCTTTTCAGCGGTAAGTACAACGAGGCTCGTGCTGAGGGTGTCGAGGTGAAGAGCAAGGACGATCTGAAGCAGATGGCACAGAAGCGTCGCTTCAAGCAGAACCGTGACTTCAAGAAAAGCTTGGATGAGGCCGATGACAAGCGAAGCTTCGAACAGCGTCGTCGTGATCGCATGGAAGAGGAACTTGCAGAGCACAATGGTCGCTATCACAGAAGCGACAATGATGAGCATGGAGGTCGCTACCATCGTGAAGATCGTAGGGAGTTCCGCCGTGATGATCGCCGAGACTTCCGTAGAGGTGATCGTGATGGCGAGGACCGTGGTGGATTCCGTGACCGTCGTGATCGTCAGGATGATCGCAAGCGCAGTTTCGGTGGTAGCCGTGACTTTAAGGAAGGTCGTGGTGGCAAGCGCGATTTCAAGGAGAAGCGTGGTGGTTTCGGAGGTAAGAGAGACTTCGGAGGTAAGCGCGACTTTGGTGGCAAGAGAGGTGGTTCGTCAAGAAGATTCCGCGATGATGAAGATTAAAAAGACACTTTCAGCCTTGTTTCTCATGTTGATGGCAACGTCAAACATCATGGCACAGAAGCAATTCACTCTCGATGACCTTATGTCTGGGGGCAGTAATGCTTACAATCTGCGTCCCGAGACCCGTTACACCCAATGGTGGGGTAATACGCCCATAGAGACTACACCCGAAGAGGCGAAGAACCTCCTGACAGGCGAGACGATTGTCAGCGTGAAGCAGGTGCTCTCCGCCTTGCAGGAGAAAGGCAGTTTAAACGGACATTATCTTGAGTTCCCATACGCCGACCAACCTGTTGTACAGGCTAATCTGGGTCGTCGTCGTATTGAAGTTGATTTCAAGACGGGCAAAGTTATCCTTGACTGCATGCTTCCAGAAGGTGTTGCCTATGCCGATTTTAATTCGGTGAGCAAGTACACCGCCTATACGATCCAAGGCAACCTCTATGTGATGGATGCCAAGGGTAACCAGCAGCAGATCAGCAAGGACGGCAGTACGGATGGGAGCGACGACATAGTCTACGGACAGAGCGTGCATCGCGATGAGTTCGGCATCACAAAGGGTACCTTCTGGAGTCCTGACGGTCAGCAACTGGCTTTCTACCGAATGGACCAATCGATGGTGCCCAGCTATCCTCAGGTGGATATCACGTCTCGCATCTCAGAGACCTATACCGACAAATACCCCATGGCCGGTGAGACCAGCCATCAGGTCAAGGTGGGCATCTATAATGTCCTGACTCAGAAGACCGTTTGGTTGGAACTCGAAGGTGCTGCTGATGACTATCACACCAATCTCTCTTGGGCTCCCGATGGCAAGACGCTTTATATCTTTGAGTTGAACCGTGACCAGAATGATATGCGTCTCTATGCGTATAGTACAGAGACAGGAAAGCCCACACAGCTGATCTTGCAGGAGTGCCATCCCAAGTATGTGGAACCTCTGACCGGTCTCACTTTCCTGCCTTGGGACAATACCAAGGCTATCATGGAGAGCCAGCGTGACGGCTTCAACCATCTTTATCTGCTCGACCTTTCCAAGGTTTCGGCAACCCCTCGTCAGACTAATTTCGATGATGGAGGTAGTGTCCTGGACTATGTTCCCGTTCAGCAGATCACGAAAGGTTCACTCTCATCTCACTGGCAGAAGTGGGTAGTGCAGAGTTTCCTTGGTTTCAATGAGAAGGCTCGTACGATTCTTTTCCAAGCCAATGCCGAGGATGCACGCCAGTCTTTGGTGTACAGTATACCTGTCAAGGGAGGTAAGATGCAGTTGCTGAGCGTGGCCGATGGTGTGCACAATGCTATGCCTAGTGCAGACGGTTCGCTGATCATCGACAAATATTCCTCTCCTACCGTTCCCAATGCCATCGACCTGATAGACACGAAGAAGGGCACGAAGCAGAACTTGCTGACGGCCAAGGATCCTTGGAAGGAGAAGGGCTACAACATCCCCGAGATATCGAGTGGTAGCATCAAAGCTGCTGATGGAGAGACCGACCTCTACTATCGTATGGTCAAGCCTGTGGGCTTTGATCCTACGAAGAAATATCCTACTGTCGTCTACGTCTATGGCGGACCTCATGCCCACAATGTGGATGCACGCTGGCATTGGTGCTTGCGTGGTTGGGAGGCTTATATGGCTGAGCAGGGCTACTTGCTCTTCATCTTGGACAACCGTGGCAGTGAATGGCGCGGTCGTGCCTTTGAGCAAGCTACGTTCCGCCACCTGGGTGACATCGAGATGCAGGACCAGATGGAAGGTGTGAAGTACCTGAAGTCCTTGCCCTATGTGGATGCCAATCGTATGGGTGTACACGGATGGTCGTTCGGTGGTTTCATGACCACCAACCTGATGTGCTCTTATCCCGATGCCTTCAAGGTGGGTGTGGCCGGCGGTCCTGTCATCGACTGGAAATACTATGAGGTAATGTACGGAGAGCGCTATATGGACACCCCTCAGACCAATCCTGAGGGCTATGCTTCAAGCAGTCTGCTCGGCAAGGCCAAGAACCTGAAGGGACGTCTGCAGATCATCTTCGGCTACAACGATCCTACTTGCGTACCTCAGCACACCCTGTCTTTCCTGAAGGCTTGTATCAGTGCGGGTACTCAGCCCGACCTCTTCACCTATCCAGGTGCAGGACACAATATGATGGGTCGTGACCAGGTTCATCTGCATGAGCGCATCACCCGTTACTTCAACGATCACCTGAAATAATTTCCACCTTATATAATATAGAATAATAAAATAAAGAATAATATGAAGATACTTTTGTTGGGAAGCGGAGGTCGCGAACATGCCCTCGCTTGGAAGATTTCACAGAGTCCTAAGGTTGAGAAACTTTATATTGCTCCCGGTAATGCCGGTACAGCAGGTCTGCCATGTGCAGGCTGTCACTGTACACCCCAGTGTGTGTCAGAGAACGTGGCAATGAAGGCTGATGACTTTGCTACCATCAAGACCTTTGTCCTGAACAATCAGATCGATATGGTAGTAGTAGGTCCTGAGGATCCTCTGGTAAAGGGCATCTACGACTATTTCAAGGCAGATGCCGAACTGGCAGGCATCCCTGTCATTGGTCCCTCAAAGCAAGGTGCTGTCTTGGAAGGTAGCAAGGATTTTGCCAAGGGCTTCATGCAGCGTCATGGCATACCTACGGCTGCTTACCAGACCTTCACCGGTGAGACTCTGGCCGAAGGAAAGGCTTTCTTGAAGACTCTTCAGGCTCCCTATGTGCTGAAGGCCGATGGTCTCTGTGCAGGTAAGGGTGTACTCATCCTTCCCACACTGGAAGAGGCAGAGAAAGAACTCGAGGAGATGCTTGGCGGTATGTTTGGCGGAGCCAGCAGCCGTGTGGTCATCGAAGAGTTCATGAGCGGTATCGAGTGCTCAGTCTTTGTGCTGACCGACGGTAAGGACTATGTCATCTTGCCCGAGGCTAAGGACTACAAGCGTATCGGTGAGCACGATACGGGTCTCAATACTGGTGGTATGGGTAGCGTAAGCCCTGTACCTTTTGCTACCAAGGAGTGGATGCAGAAGGTTGAGGACCGCATCATCCGTCCCACAGTCAGTGGTCTGGCAGAAGAAGGCATCGACTATAAGGGCTTCATCTTCTTCGGTTTGATCAATGTAGACGGTGATCCCAAGGTCATCGAGTACAATGTACGCATGGGCGATCCTGAGACTGAGAGTGTGATGCTTCGTATCAAGAGCGACTTGGTGGACCTCTTGGAAGGTGTTGCTACTCAGACACTTGCTCAGAAGACCATTGAGTTTGATGAGCGTGCTGCAGTCTGTGTCATGCTGGTTAGTGGTGGCTATCCCGAGGCCTACGAGAAGGGATTCCCCATCACCGGTATCAGCGACGTGGAGGGCAGTATCGTATTCCATGCAGGTACTGCGCAAAAGGACGGCCAGGTAGTGACTGCCGGAGGTCGTGTCATAGCAGTAAGTTCTTATGGTGCCAACAAGGCTGAGGCTCTCTCAAAGAGTTTCCAGGAGGCACAGAAGATCAAGTTTGAGAAGAAGTACTTCCGCTCTGACATTGGTGCAGACTTATAAGGCTTGGAATAAGCAGAGGAGACAACGCTGACAATCATATCACGACAAGCATGAGAAAGAACCGGCTGCAGAATCACGTTGCAGGCAGTGTGTTTACGCTGCCCGTATGTGCTGTCATTGCGGTTCTGGTGTGGTGGATGCCTCTTGGCCAATACCACATCAACTATGCCATAGGTCTGGGACTGGCCACGCTCATAGCCTACGTTCTGCTGGAGACCAACAACCGGTTTCAGCTCATTCGTGTACGTTCGCGTATGGTGGCCAGTGCATGGATACTCTGTGCAGCATGCATTGCCTCGCTTCATGAGTGGCATCATGGTACGATAGTGGCCCTGTGCCTCGCCATAGCCCATTTCTTCCTGTTTTCCACCTATGAGAAGCGTCAGCCTGTCCATGCATCCTTTCATTCCGGTCTGTTTTTGGGTATAGGTACTCTGTTTGTGCCCTGGATGGTGGTGTTTGTGCCTCTGTTTCAGTTGCATCAGGCTGTCTATCTTCGCAGTCAGACCCTCCGCTGCTTCTTTGCCACCTTCGTGGGCCTTCTCTTTCCAGCCTTGGTGGTGTCTGTTCCGATGGTTCTCATGCAGGACTATTCCCGCCTGGTGCAGTGGTACGACATGCTCTTGGATGTCACGTATATCGCACCAGAGAACTACCTTGCACTCACCCTTCAGCAAGTGCTCTCCTGGGTCTTCCCCTGCCTGCTTATCTGGCTCGGAGGTATTCACTACCTTTGTACCAGTTACAATGACAGGATCAGTGTGCGCATGATGCTATACATCCTTTTCACGGATGCCTTGGTCGTTCAGGTATTTGGTGCTTTGCAACCCCAATACGCCGAACTCCTTCTGCCCACCATGCTCGTGTGTGGCTGTGTGTTCATGGGACATTTCTTTGCCTTGACCCACGGATGGTTCACCAATTTCCTCTTCCTCCTCAGCCTCGTGTGCCTTGCGGGGATAGGATACCTCACACTCTGGCATAGGGACATACCGATGAAGGAAGTTGCCAAGTGGCTTGCCATAGAGACTCAGAAGAAACCTGCTCCTCGTCAGGCCAAACCTAAGAAACCACAAAAGCAAAAGACTGTGGAGGTGCGCCAAGACAGTGACACGCTGGTTCTTCCTTTGCAAGACATACCGGAGCGTAGGCCCAATGACTCCATACTCCTGCAAGACAATGACTCTGCTATGCTCGTGGATCAGGAGTCGCTTGGCCAACAGATTCCAGTGCTATCTTCCCACCATGATACATTGACCACAGATACTTTGCCCCAATATTAGTACACCAGACATTATTCATACATTACACCAATTAGGCCAAACAGATATTAGTAGACCCCCCATACACCCTACACTGCGATGCTATCATTTCTCATCTCCTACGGATACATAGGCATGTTCATTGCCTCTTTCATTGCTGGAAGCGTTTTCCCTTTCAGCAGTGAGGCTGTGCTGACGGGTCTGATGGTTGCAGGTACGCCGGTTGTACCCTTGTTCTTCTCGGCTACGATAGGCAATGTGCTTGGCAGTATGTTCAATTTCTGGATAGGAAGCCTGGGTGATCCTGTGAAGATACAGAAATATACGAAGGTAAGTGAGGAGAAAATGAAGCGAACCATCACCTTTGTGCAACGCTATGGTGCATGGATGGGCTTCTTCACCTTCGTTCCCATACTCGGTTCTGTGCTCTCGGTGACGCTGGGTTTTCTTCGTGCTAATCCATACCTCACCCTGCTCAGTATCACGCTGGGTAAGACTTTGCGCTATGTGGTGTTGATATGGGTTGTGATGGAAGTGATGACGGAATAGCAATCAGTGGATATCCACATCAATATATAGGAATTTATCAACTAACAAATAAAAACAATAAACAATGAAACGTTTCAGATTGATTGACAACCTTATGGGTTGGCTGATCTTTGCCGTTGCGGCTTTCACGTACTGCAGTACGGTGGAGCCCACTGCAAGCTTTTGGGACTGCCCGGAGTTTATCACCACTGGCTATAAGCTGGAGGTTGGTCACCCACCAGGCGCCCCCTTCTTCATGCTGACAGCAAACATCTTCTCGCAGTTTGTCAGCGATCCTTCACAGGTAGCCAAGATGGTCAACATGATGTCTGCATTGCTCAGTGCATGCTGTATCCTGTTCCTCTATTGGACCATCTCACATCTTGTACGCCGACTCATCTGCAAGGGTGGCAAGGTGGAGACACTCCCTCAGCTCATCTCCATAGAGGCCAGTGCCGTAGTAGGTGCTTTGGCTTATACCTGGAGTGATACCTTCTGGTTCAGTGCCGTTGAGGGTGAGGTGTATGCCTACTCTTCTTGGTTCACTGCCCTTGTAGTATGGCTGATGTTGAAGTGGGAGGATGAGGCCGACGACGTACGCAGCGATCGCTGGCTGATCCTGATTGCTTACATGACGGGTCTGAGTATCGGTGTACACTTGCTCAACCTTCTTTGCCTTCCCGCCCTCGTGCTTATCTACTACTATCGTAAGTTTGAGCACGTAGACATGAAGGGCACCTTCCTTGCTCTTTGCGTGAGCGTGGCTATCCTTGCTGCGGTGCTCTACGGTATCGTACCCGGTATCGTCAAGGTAGGTGGCTGGAGTGAGTTGCTTTTTGTCAATGTGCTCGGCATGCCTTTCAACACGGGCCTGATCGTCTATATCATCGTGCTGGTAGGCACCGTGGTGTGGGCTATCTGGGAGACCCATCGTGGCAAGAACAAGACCAATACCAATATCGCTTATGTCCTGAGCGTAGCATTGCTGGGTATACCCTTCTACGGCTATGGCAAGAGCAGTATCGTCATCGGACTGGCACTTCTGGCCATCCTGGCTTGGATACTGTGGTTTAAGGACTGGATGACACCTCGCCTGAAGAGCACCTCTTTGCTCTGCATGCTGATGATCATGATCGGTTACGGCTCATATGCCGTCATCGTGATCCGTAGTGCAGCCAATACACCTATGGACCAGAACTCTCCCGAGGACATCTTCACACTGGGTGAGTACCTCAACCGTGAGCAGTATGGCGACCGTCCCTTGTTCTACGGACAGACCTTTGCTTCCGAACTTGCCTGGGATGAGAACGGCAATCCTGAGAGAGATCCCGGTGCTCCCGTCTATCAGCGTGTGGAGAAGGCCAGTGCCGACCAGGCCGACGAGTATCAGGTGATCCGCTACAAGGACAAGTACAAGTACCAGTACAATATGCTCTTCCCCCGTATGTATGATGATGGTCATGAGTATGATTATCGCAACATGCTCCCTGGAGGATTCAAGGGCAAGCCTGTGCAGATGACCGACCGCTATGGTCGTCCCTACACGGCCTATGTACCCACCTTCTGGGAGAACCTGCAGTTCTTCATCGGCTATCAGGTGAGCAACATGTATCTACGCTACTTCATGTGGAACTTTGCAGGTCGCCAGAATGACTTGCAGAACGGTAGTGGCTATGACATCGAGAAGGGCAACTGGATCTCGGGCATCTCTGTGCTCGACACGGCTCGTCTGGGCGATCAGTCCAAGCTTCCCGATGACCTGAAGAACAACAAGGGCCACAATGTGTACTACATGTTGCCTCTGCTCTTGGGTCTCATCGGTATGTTCTGGCAGATCATGCGCAATGATGAGAGTGTGAAGCAGTTCTGGGTAGTCTTCTTCTTGTTCTTCATGACGGGTCTGGCCATTGTCATCTACCTGAACCAGACACCCGGTCAGCCTCGTGAGCGCGACTATGCCTATGCTGGTAGCTTCTATGCCTTTGCCATCTGGATTGGTATGGCAGTGGTGGCTCTGACCGACATCCTCAACCGTTTTGTCAAGAAGGAGTCCAAGCAGATGAAGCTCGTGACAGCCCTCGTGCCTTGCATCTGTGTGGCAGTGCCTTTGCAGATGGCTGCGCAGAACTGGGACGACCACGATCGTTCGGGTCGCTACTGCTGTCGTGACTTCGGCATGAACTACCTCTCATGCTTGTCAGACAAGGGCAATCCTATCATCTTCACCAATGGTGACAACGATACCTTCCCCTTGTGGTATGCACAGGAGACGGAGGGATTCCGTACCGATGCACGTGTCTGCAACCTCTCTTACCTGCAGACCGACTGGTATATCGACCAGATGAAGCGTCCTGCCTACGACTCTCCCTCATTGCCTATCAGCTGGCCTCGTATCAAGTACGTCTCAGGTACCAATGAGGCCATCATGGTGCTGCCTGGCATCCTCGAGGACCTCATCAAGGACTTGCAGAAGAAGGGCTTCACAGATGCCGACATCCACAAGCTCTTTGGAGGCAATCCCTTCGAGCTTCGCAACATCATCGACAAGTGGATACTCAACAACGATCCCGAGATCGCCAACCTGAAGGTTCAGCTTCAGCAGGAAGCAGAGACCTTGATGGCCAACTGCGAGAGCCAGATGCAGGATGCCATGGCTAAGGGCAACGAAGACGGTGCTAAGTACTATCAGCAGATGTATGAGGCTTACCGCTTCCGTGCCAAGTATGTCAACAGTCCCATCTTCCCCACTGAGAACCTCCAGATCACGGTGGACAAGGATGCTGTGAAGAAGAGTGGCATGATGATCCCCGGTGGAGTCATCCCCGATGTGATGAATATCTCTCTGGCTAAGCACAATGCCGTGTACAAGTCGGAGCTGATGATGCTTGAGATGCTGGCCAATGCCAACTGGGTACGTCCTATGTACGTAGCCGTGACGGTAGGTGAGAGCGCTTACGGATCGCTGGGCGACAACTTCATCCAGGAGGGTCTCGTATACCGCATCACTCCCTTCCCCACCAAGGGCAATGTGAGCGACACCGACAAGATGTACGACAACATCATGCATAAGTTCAAGTTTGGTGGCATCGACAAGCCTGGCATCTATCTCGATGAGACCGTGATGCGTATGTGCTGGACCCATCGTCGCATGTTCTCTCTGCTTGCCAGCGAGCTGGTAGAGAAAGGTCAGCTGAAGCGTGCTCAGGAAGTGCTTAAGTATGCAGAGAAGATGATACCTTCTACCTCTGTGCCTCATAGTGTATCCAGTGGTAGCAATGAGTTGGCCGATGCTTGGGCTTACATAGGCCAGTACGACAAGGCCATGAAGATAGCCAGCGAACTGCAGACCAATGCCATGCAGTACCTCAACTGGTACAGCTATGCTACCCAGGCAGGTAAGAGAGACTACAACTACTCACTGTGCTACCGTGATGGTATCCGTCCCCTCACCACCACCTTCAGTATCTGCGTAGACGCTTCCAACAAGAAGCTCAACGAAGGCAAGAAGGAAGAGGCCAAGGCTCTCTTCAACGGTATCATGAAGAATGCCGACATCTGTGGCAAGTGGCTTAGCGGTGCTCTTGGAAGTGGCCATCTCGACTCGCAGTACACCAACATCCTCATGAGCGAATACATGCGTGTCACTCAGGTGATGGAGAGTGTAGAAGAGATCATGCAGAATGCAGGCCTCGCTGTGGACGAAGCTTACAAGGGCATCAGCCAGCAACACATGAATGCGCTCAACATGCACTACATGCAGATGCAGGAGCGCCAGAAAGCAGTTGACTAATCCTGCCAAGTTTGACCGAAAATGTTCATAGAGCAACCCGCGATATATCTACGCTGGATCTATCCCAAAGCTATCTGGAGAATGGACCGTCATGAGAAGGCCGTGTATCTGACCTTCGATGACGGCCCCATACCAGAGGCTACTCCCTTCATTCTCGATCAGCTCGACCGCTTTGGTGTCAAAGCCACCTTCTTCATGGTGGGAGACAATGCCCGGAAGTACCCTCATCTCCTGGAAGAGGTACGTCGCAGAGGACATCGCATAGGCAATCATACCTTCAATCATATCGGCGGACTTAAGTGGCTCAGCGGTAAGTATCTGGCCAATACGGAGAAAGCCAACGAACTGCTCCAGACCGACCTCTTCCGTCCTCCACACGGATGGATGAAACCTATGGAGTACGAACGCCTTCGCAGACATTACCGCATCGTGATGTGGGACCTCGTCACGCGAGACTACAGCAAGTGGATGACTGCCGACGACGTGGTGGCCAATGTAAAGCGCTATGCGCGAAACGGCAGTATCATCACCTTCCACGACTCGCTCAAGAGCATCGACAAGCTGAAGAGTGCGCTTCCCGACTCCCTGCAGTGGTTGAAGGAGCAAGGCTATGCCTTCAAGACCTTATAGAGAAGGAGAACAAGTATATCCTAACGAAAAAAGAAATGTGGACCAAGGAAATCTTGATCCACATTTTTTGTATTTTTACCTCGCTCGGACCGATGACAGGGTCCTTTGCATCATAGTCGGGGGAAGTTTAGAGCTTTGATCCGAAAGCCAAGTCACCGGCATCTCCCAGACCGGGCACGATGTAGCTTCGCTCGTTGAGCACGGGATCGATGGTGGCACACCACAGTGTGATGTCGTCTCTGTCCTTAAACACCTCTTGCAAGTGGTCCACTCCCTTCTGGCTGGCTATGACGCAGACTAGGTGTGTGCGCTTGGGCGTACCTTTGGTACAGAAGGCATTGAGGGCCAGTTCCATGCTCTCGCCTGTGGCCAGCATGGGATCCACGAGCATCAGCGTCGTATCGTCCAGACAGGGTGTGGCGATGTACTCGATGTGCACGTCTACCTGTCGGCACTCCTTGTCGCGATAGTATCGGTAGGCCGACACGAAGGCATTGTCGGCGCGATCGAAGATGTTGAGAAAACCGGTGTGAAGGGGCAGTCCGGCACGAAAGACCGTACCCACCACCACATGGTCGTCTGGGGTATTGACGGTGGCCATGCCCAGAGGAGTCTCCACAAACTTGGTACTGTAGGTCAGGCCCTTCCCGATCTCCAGTGCCATGGCTTCTCCGATACGCTCCAGGTTGCGACGGAAACGCATACGGTCATTCTGGATGGTGACGTCTCTCAGTTCGGTTACAAACTGGTTGATCAAACAAGGTTTTTCGCTTAGGTTGATAATTTTCATGGTAGTATGTATTTTAAGGCATTTTCTGTGAAAGAGTGTAGGCAAAGTTACGCTTTTCCCCTCAGAATTGCAAAGCAAAGGTTGCAAAATTGCAGATTAATGTGAAACTTTTGTTTCAAAGACGAAAAAAAGCGAATATTCATTTCCATAGTTCAAAATAAAGATGTAATTTTGTATCGGCTAAGACTACGGACCTAAAGGTCATACTGGTCATGGTATTAGAAAAGAGTCGGCATGTGTCACGTGAGAAGCCGGCTTGGTAAAAAGGAAAGATAGACATACGATACATAATATCGCAATAAATTCAGTATTAACAATTATAAACTTTAAAAACCAATGGCAACATTAGATTTGACAAAGTACGGCATCACCGGTTCAACCGTGATTGCCCACAATCCTTCTTATGAGGTATTGTTCGCTGAGGAGACCAAAGCTGGCCTCGAGGGTTACGAGGTAGGTCAGAACACCGAGCTCGACGCTGTAAACGTAATGACTGGTATCTACACCGGCCGCAGCCCCAAGGACAAGTACATCGTAATGGACGAGAACTCAAAGGACACTGTATGGTGGACCAGCGAGGAGTACAAGAACGACAACCACCCCATGACCGAGGAGGTTTGGGCTACCGTTAAGGACCTGGCTGTTAAGGAGCTCTGCAACAAGAACCTGTACGTTGTTGACGCATTCTGCGGCGCCAACAAGGACACTCGTATGGCTGTTCGCTTCATCGTTGAGGTAGCATGGCAGGCACACTTCGTGACCAACATGTTCATCCAGCCCACCGCTGAGGAGCTCGAGAACTTTGAGCCCAACTTCGTTATCTACAACGCTTCTAAGGCTAAGGTTGAGAACTACGCTGAGCTCGGTCTGAACTCTGAGACTTGCGTTGCCTTCAACGTTACCAGTCGCGAGCAGGTTATCATCAACACCTGGTACGGTGGTGAGATGAAGAAGGGTATGTTCTCTATGATGAACTACTACCTTCCCCTCCAGGGCATCGCTTCTATGCACTGCTCTGCCAACTGTAACATGGACGGTGAGGAGACCGCTATCTTCTTCGGTCTGTCTGGTACCGGTAAGACCACTCTGTCTACCGATCCCAAGCGTCGCCTTATCGGTGATGACGAGCACGGATGGGATGACAATGGCGTCTTCAACTTCGAGGGTGGTTGCTACGCAAAGGTTATCGGCCTGAGCAAGGAGAACGAGCCCGACATCTACGGTGCTATCAAGCGCAACGCTCTTCTGGAGAACGTAACCGTAGCTGCTGATGGTAAGATCGACTTCAACGATAAGAGCGTTACCGAGAACACTCGTGTATCTTATCCTATCAACCACATCAACAACATCCAGCCCGGTTCTTCAGCTCCCGCAGCTAAGAACGTTATCTTCCTCTCAGCTGATGCATTCGGCGTACTGCCTCCCGTATCTATCCTGACTCCCGAGCAGACTCAGTACTACTTCCTCTCTGGTTTCACCGCTAAGTTGGCTGGTACAGAGCGTGGTATCACCGAGCCCACTCCCACCTTCTCTGCTTGCTTCGGTCAGGCATTCCTCGAGCTGCACCCCACAAAGTACGCTCAGGAGCTCGTTAAGAAGATGGACGCTAACGGCGCTAAGGCATACCTCGTTAACACTGGTTGGAACGGTACCGGCAAGCGTATCTCTATCCGCGACACCCGCGGTATCATCGACGCCATCCTCGGCGGCGCTATCAACAACGCTCCCACCAAGCAGATCCCCATCTTCGACTTCTGCGTTCCCACCGAACTCGAAGGCGTTGACACCGGCATCCTCGATCCTCGCGACACCTACGAGTGCGCTTGCACTTGGGAGGAGAAGGCTAAGGACCTCGCTGCTCGCTTCATCAAGAACTTCGGCAAGTACACCACCAACGAAGCTGGTAAGGCTCCCGTTGCTGCTGGTCCCCAGCTCTAATCGAAGATTTTTCCTTCTGAACAAAGAAGAAAAAATGAATAAATAAGTTGCCGCTACACTCAAAATAGAGTGTGGCGGCACTTTTTATGCACTTTTATGCTGGAAAATT
>JAZLII010000083.1:0-5924 GCA_045617275.1 Bacteroidaceae bacterium | reverse complement strand
TAAAAAGAAAAAGGTTACAAACCGATGGTTTGCAACCTTTTATT
The DNA here is from genome assembly GCA_045617275.1 of Bacteroidaceae bacterium. Taxonomy (GTDB): domain Bacteria; phylum Bacteroidota; class Bacteroidia; order Bacteroidales; family Bacteroidaceae; genus Physcousia. The sequence goes on along the minus strand of JAZLII010000083.1, from coordinate 5,880 downwards.
CTGTTTGATTTGTGTCTTGACTTATGCTTCAGCCTGTACAGATACGGTTGAACGATCCAGACGACCACGCTTGAAAACTACAACGCCGTCCTTCAGAGCATAAAGGGTATTATCCTTACCCATAGCTACGTTCTCACCGGGATAGTGCTTAGTACCACGCTGACGTACAATGATGTTACCAGCGATGCACTTCTGACCACCGAAGATCTTAACACCTAATCTTTGAGCTGCTGATTCGCGGCCGTTCTTAGAACTACCAACACCTTTTTTATGTGCCATTTCTTGTCCTCCTAAAAATTAAATGATTAAGCAATAACTTCCTTGATAGTCAACTCGGTGAACTGCTGACGATGACCGTTCAGCTTACGATAGCCCTTACGACGCTTCTTGTGGAACACCAGAACCTTCTCACCCTTAACCAGGGGAGAAACAACCTCGGTTACAACCTTGGCACCCTCTACAGTGGGGGCACCTACGGTGATGTTACCCTCGTTGTCTACCAACAACACTCTCTCAAACTCAACAGTCTGACCAGCCTCTGCAGTAGCAATATGATGTACATAAAGCTTCTTGCCTGCCTCAGCCTTGAACTGCTGACCGTTAATCTCTACGATTGCGTACATTTTATTATGTATTAAACGGGTTTTTCCGCAAGGCGAATAACATTTGTTATTGCTTGTTTGAGCCTCCACGGACTAAATCGGGCGCAAAGTTACGAATTTTCCATCATTCGGCCAAATGTTTTTGCATATTTTTCATGCCATTTGTGCAATGATTGGAGCACAGAATCACGTAATAGGCTTTATGATGTCGATTTTATAGATTTTTTTGTCTTAATCCACCTCAAAGTAACTCTCCAATTCGGACTGTGCCGAACCGTTTTCATTAGCTATGTCGCGGATGATGACACCATTCTCAAGCAAGGCTATACGATGACTGATGTCGACTGTGTGATTGAGGTTGTGACTGGATATGAGCACAGTGGCACCAGTCTCCTGATTGTAATCGGTGATGATGTGCTTGAAGGCACTCTGCGAACTGGGATCCAGGAAGTTGAAGGGTTCGTCGAGGATGAGCACCTGAGGATGAAGAAGGAGTGCTGCGATGATGCCCACCTTCTGCTTGTTACCTGCAGAGAGGTTGCGGATCAGCTTCTTCTGTCCAAGTACTTCTCCTGCCATGAAGTGCTCATATTTCTGCAATTCTTCGTTCATCTGTTCCTCCGTGATGCCAGAGAGACGAGCGACAAAAAGGAGATACTCTTCAGGTGTGAGATAGTCGATGATGAATGACTCATCGATATAGGCTCCGGTCCAGTTTTTCCATTCCTCTGTCTCTGCTACATTGACCGACTTCTCATCATTGCACATCAGTACCTTACCATGATCGGGTTTGAGAAGGTCGAGCATGAGACGGAAGAGGGTACTCTTACCCGCACCATTGTTGCCCACGAGACCCAGTATCTCACCGCTATTGATCTCAAACGACTCTACATTGACTGCTACTTTTTCGCCAAAAGTCTTCTTTACGTTGTCTATCTTGATATTCATAATGCTTCGATGTTGTGTAAGTAATGAAAATCATTTCAATCACTTACTTGTTGTGGTGAATGTATATCCTTGTTTCTATCAGTTCTTCAACGAGGCTCTGAATCCTTCCATATTCTCATATCTGCGAGCCATGAATCGATTGTAAGTCCATCTGAGCCATTGCTTATAGGTACAGATACCCACAAGACCCAAGGCAATGAGTAATATATAGCCGTAGACAGGACCGAGCAGAGTCACACTGAGACGCTCCAGCAAGAGGGGACCAAACATCAACACCATGCTAACGATGTTTTGCTTCGAGTTGCCCTGTTTGCCAGTTAGTTTTGCATTGAGAGGCAAGGACTCTTTATTGTACACAGCCATCTGGAATGTCACGGGATAGAGCACACCGATGGTGAAGAAGAAGTAGCCCAAATCCAACCAAACCGAGATCTTACCGATGATCATCAATGGAGTGGTTAGGAGCAGAGGAATGAGCAGAAGCGCCGAGTTGAGGATATACTTCGTGGTGAGCAGGTCGAGGATACCTTGCTTTCGACTCATGAGCAGATCCATATAGTTGCCTTCGTAGCACATGATGGTGATGAGCGAAGTCATTCCGAGTGCCACATAGTCGTACATACAGATGAAACTCTTCATGAAGTCATTGTCGTAGATGTCTGTGAAGTAGAGCAGACCACTCATCAGAGCCATCAAAAAAATCAAGGTGAAGAACTGCATACGAGGCATCTTGTTGCGCAGACGAAGCTTGATCTCCAGTTTGAGATATTCGCCAAACACACCATATCGATTGAGGAAGTTCCATTGTGACGTACTACCCACTTTCACCTCTTCCTTCTTGCCCACCTCTTCATAGAGGATACGGCCTTGGAGTCTCTCATTGGCAAGGAATGCTATGACGATGAGTGCCAAGACGGCAAGGAATGGAATGATTTTCCATAGAGCAAAGTCGTACATGAAGTACGTACAAGGCATATCCAGCACATTGTGATCGGGCAGGAATGCAACAAGGCAAATGACTGCATGTATGGCCAAAGGTACGAGTATCCAGAGCATCTTACGCATGCACAATGCACGGAAGAAGAGATAGATGTATCCGTTGAGCACGAAGATCAACCACCACCCGATGAGCCAACCCATCGTAGCACCAAGTCCGAAGACTGGAAATACACTCAAGAAAGCAAATGGCACGAGGAAGAATCCCCAGAACAGATTGCCCCAAGAGAGACCTGCTCTTACTAAGTACCTACGCATCAGGAACTTCTTGCTGATGGGCAGGAGAGAGTAGGGGCGGGCTTGATTAGCTGGTGTGTCTTGTACCACAAAGCGAAGCCAGAAGTCCACTAACGGCAGTATCCAGAAGTAGCCATCAAGAACGTGGAAGGCAGGTACTCCGGCATATACATCACTCATAGGCATGGGAAGTACCACACCCATCAGTATCATGATGGCAGCATAATAGGCGATCATCAGAAAGCCGAGCCACTTCATGAAGCGGTTGCGCTCAAACATCGGGTTTCGACTGTCTTTCAGCGACTCGTGCTTGCTGAGCAGTTTGTGTAGTTGGCGATTTTTCACTTTGTTACTTATTTAATCTTTATACCTTTGACGCACAAGATGCACGGTTTGCTACAACGAAGCCAGATATTTTTCTGCTTCAATGGCAGCTTTTGCACCACTGGCAGCAGCCACAACGGCTTGACGGTAGTGAGGATCGGCCACATCACCAGCAGCATAGACACCGGGGATGCCAGTTCGGGGCGATGCACCTTCCGTCATGATATAACCTATCTCGTCGGTCTTTACCCAAGGCAAGAAGACACTACTGTTGGGACGATGACCGATGGCCAGGAAGAATCCATCGATGGGCAGATCGTACTCACGCTCATCTTCACCTCCCTTATTATAAATAAGGTGTACACCCTCTACACCGTTCTCTCCATACAGACCGAGTGTGTTGGTGAGGAAGAGAACCTCAATCTTGGGATTGTTGAGCACACGGTCCTGCATGATCTTGCTGGCACGAAGGTAATCCTTACGAACGATGAGGTACACCTTGCTGGCCAGACCTGCGAGATATGAAGCCTCCTCACAAGCCGTGTCACCACCACCCACAACGGCTACTACCTTCTTGCGATAGAAGAAACCATCGCAGGTAGCACAGGCTGAGACGCCCTGACCCTGATACTTCTGTTCGTCGGCCAGACCGAGGAACTTTGCACTTGCACCAGTAGCGATGATGAGAGAGTCGGTCTCTATCTCTGTATCGTCGTCAAACCACAAGTGGTAAGGGGCCTTGCTCAGGTCGGACTTCACACATACGGCACTTCGTATCTCAGTACCAAAGCGCTCACACTGAGCACGCATCTGGTCCATGAGTTCGTTGGCATCGATGCCTTCGCTAAATCCGGGGAAGTTCTCTACTTCGGTGGTGATGGTCAGCTGACCACCAGGTTGCATACCTTCGTAGATGACGGGTGAAAGATTGGCGCGTCCAGCGTAGATGGCAGCGGTATAACCGGCAGGACCACTACCGATGATAGTAAGTTTCAAATGTTCCATTTCTGATATATATTTTAGTTATTATTCTTTATTCAAAATGTGAGTAAATGCATTACCTCATGTCGATGACTTCAGCATTGGGGTAGTCTTTGGCATTGAAAGTGAAGAAACCGTCTGAGTAACTCTTGCTTGTAGAGAACTTCAAGATGGTGATACGGCTCCAATTGTTGCCCTGTCTCATGCGGATACAGGCGGGAGTGTAGTCCTTGCTGATGGTGATGATGATCTCGGGTATTTCGCTTTTGGCACTTTCTGCCAATAGCTTGACATCGTACATCTCCTTGCCGTTGTAGGTATTCTTGGTCATTGTGTAGTTGTAGCCTTTCTTGTAGAGCGACACGAAAGCATAGGGATTCATGCTTTGCAGTTCTTTCTTCGTGGGTGTGCTTATGTTCACCTCTTCTATGTCAGCCGAGTAGCTCCACAGCGTCTTTCCATCGAACCACGACACCATGTCGCCTGTGACAAGCTTATACTTCTTGCCTTTGAGCATGATGGTTCCACTCGATGACCCCTGTTCGGTACTGCCCACAAAGCCTGTGAGTTTGAACGTTGCTTCTATGCCCGAAGCCTCATTGATCTTCTTGGCTGTGGCATCGAGTATCTTCTTGGCCTGCGCATTCTTCTGTGCCGTCATAGGCATGGCCAAAAACAGGGAAAACAGCAATAATGCCAGATATCTGAATGTCTTCATATGTTCACTTTTTAATGATTTTAAAACAAATCGTAATGCTCTTGTGTAGGTAATAAAACTTATCCTCGCAGATTGTCCAACTTGAAGTTCAGTTCGTCCTCGGTCTGCACGAGCACTTCGCGAGGTTTGCTACCATGGGCAGGACCGACGATACCAGCCACTTCCATCTGGTCCATGAGACGACCTGCACGATTGTAACCGATAGAGAACTTACGCTGTATCATACTGGTACTGCCCTGCTGTGTAGACACGATGAGACGAGCCACATCTTCAAACATCGCATCCAGATGGTTGAGATCCACATCTGGTGCCTCACCGTCAGCACCTTCCATCTCCACGTAAGGCAAGGGGAAGGGTGACAGATAGCCCTGCTGACAGGCGATGAAGTGCGTGATATTCTCCACCTCGGGTGTATCTACGAAGGCACACTGTACACGTATGGGCTCGGTTCCGCTCAAGAAGAGCATATCGCCCTTACCCACGAGCTGGTTGGCTCCGGGACGGTCGAGGATGGTTCGGCTATCGATCATCGCACCCACACGGAATGCCATACGAGCGGGGAAGTTGGCCTTGATGGTACCGGTGATGATGTTGGTGGTAGGACGCTGTGTGGCGATGATCATGTGTATACCTACGGCACGAGCCAACTGTGCGATACGGGCAATGGGCAACTCGATCTCCTTGCCGGCCGTCATGATAAGGTCACCAAACTCATCGATGACCACCACGATGTAGGGCATGAACTTATGTCCATTGTTGGGATTGAGTCTGCGCGACTTGAACTTCTCGTTGTACTCCTTCACGTTACGAGCTCCGGCCTTTTTCAGCAGATCGTAGCGTGTATCCATCTCTGCACAGAGACTCTTCAAGGTCTGGATAACCTTCGTCACATCGGTGATGATGGGCTCCTCGCTGTCTTCATTGCCTTCCACCTGTGCCAGGAAATGGTTGACTATAGGATTGTATACGCCAAACTCCACTTTCTTGGGGTCCACCATGACTATTTTCAGTTCGGCAGGATGCTTCTTGTAGAGCAGTGAGGTGATGATGGCATTGAGACCTACTGACTTACCC
>JAZLII010000082.1:0-16053 GCA_045617275.1 Bacteroidaceae bacterium | reverse complement strand
GTTGGCCTTAGGTCCCTCGAAGGTGAGTGTGTTGGTGCCCTCACCCAAGACGAGCTTGCCCACCACGGTGCTACCTACGGTGAGCTTGTGGCCAGCCGCATCGATGATACCCTGGCTGCGCTGCGCCTCGGTACCGATCTTCTGAGCTAGTGCGGAACTGATATAGAGCGGTGCGCCTGTGTCGAAGCAGAAGCGACCCTTCTGACCGTCGACGGTGGCACTGACCATGAGTTTGCCATTGACATTCTCATAGGGAAGCTCAAGGCTGTAGTGGCCCTGAGCCATGGCCGAGAGTGCCATCAAGGCGGTGATGAATGTAGAGAATATTTTTTTCATGACGTACCTTGTCAAATCGAAGTTTGACTAGTCCTCATACTCCTGGAGCATGATGTAGCCTTCTGCATTTTCGATGACCATCTTGACATATCCCTTCACGCGCTCGTCGGCTATCTTGTCGAGACTCTTCTTCAAGGTGTCGACAAACGACTTGGTCTGCGGCAGTGTGCCATGCTCCACGACGTACATCAGCAGAGAGTTGAGGATGACGGGGTCGCACATGTTGTCGGTAGGCATGGGGAGGCTGATGAGCTTGCGAGCCTGCTTGACCATGCCGGCCATGTTGTCCTTCTCCTTGGCTTCAAGAAAGAGGAGTTGAGCCTGACGAAGCGTGTTGAGGGGGAGCTTCATGGCCTTGATGTCGGCTGCAGAGAGAGGTTCCTGGAAGAACTCCATCGTCTGGCCAGCCTGTTCACTGGCTCCCATCTTCATGCCTGCATAGAAGGTGTTGACGAGTACGAGATTGTTGCTGGCTTCCTGGAGTTCGGCCTTGTCCACGGGCTTCTGCTGTAGGAGAGCCTGCACGAGGTTGCGATTGGCCTGCACGTCGAGCACATTGGCCTTCTGAGCCGCACGGGCCTTGTCCAGCGAAAGAGCACCGCCGGAGAGTGCCATGCGAACCGCTGCATCGGCATCGAAAAGACCGCCAGAGACACAGAGCTCGCGATAGAAAGTGGTGCGAAGATTGTTGATACCTGCGTCGGGGCTCATGGGGTGGTACACCTCCAGGTCCTTGCCCAAGGTGGCCGTCTCAACGATGCAACGCTTCAGCTCGGTCGCAGTGATCTTAGGCATACGGCTCTTTATGAGCGCAGCCACACCTGCTACTATTGCTGCAGCGGCATTGGTTCCGTTGAGCTTGAAGTAGTTGTCGCCAGCATCACACGAATAGATGCCCCAACCGGGTGCGAAGAGGTCTACCATCTTCTTGCCATAGTTGCTGAGATTGACCGGATGACCATCGGCCATAGAGGCACCCACGTTGATGTAGTTGGGGTAGCGCAGACCATTGGCCTTCAGACCCGTGGGGCAAGAAGGATCGGTGTCCATATTGGTTGGCTCCTCACCCACACCGTGGACTACGAGGATGCCTTTGCGCTCTGCCGTGTCGAGTGCCTCCCAGAGTATCTTGCTATCCTCGGTGATACCCTTGTGGGCAGCGATGAGGATGATGTCGGCGCCATTGTTGACAGCATACTGTATGGCCACAGCTACATCCTTATCGTACTCGTCGCCCTCGGGCACGGCACGCAGGAGCATGAGTTGCACGGCATCACAGATACCCTCGATGCCGATGTCGTTGCCACGCGTAGCGCCTATTACACCACAGAGACCGGTACCCACGCTGGAGTTGCCCTGCAGGAGATTGGCATTGCCATAGTAGCAGTCCGACAGCTTCGTACGGTCATCCTTGATGAAGTCGCGCTCATCCACATAGCGAGCCAGAGCCTCTTGATAAGCCTTCTCCGACTGCTTCCACTGATCGTCGCGCTTGGCAAAGCGAGCATTCCACTGCACCTGAGGCGAGAAGCCCCATACCATGCTGGTGACATAGAAGGCCATGTTGTCGATGGAGTCGCCTGCAGCCTCCTCTGCACTGGGAGCCAGGGTCATGAACTGGTCGTAAGTAAAGTCCTCGCAGTCGGCAAACTTCTCGTGGAGCTGTCGGTCGAGGTCCTCCATGCCCAGCGCTATCTTGCGCTGCATGAAGTACTGCATGTAGAGCGTCTCGAGCTTGCTTCGGGCAGCGGTGCGCATGAGGCGCATATACTCTGCAGCCTCCTCGGGAGTACGCTGCTTGCCCTTGTTGTAGATTTCCTCCAGACGGGCACGTACGCCGTCGAACATGCGATGGCCCACCTCGCTGGTATAGACCACATCCTTGCCATCCTTGGCAGCGAGGAAGTTCCATCCGTGGATGTCGTCCACGTAGCCATTCTTGTCATCGTCGATACCGTTGCCGGGTATCTCCTTCTTGTTGGTCCAGAGGGCTTCCTGCAAGTCCTCATGCTCAAAGTCGAAGCCACGGCTGATAACAGCCACGACGGGGCGGTAAACGGCCTTCTTGCCTTCCATCTGCTTGATGGCGTCGTTGATGCCGGCGCCCCAGATGGAGTCGGGGCCTAAGGATTGGAGATGCCAGTCGAGAGGAGTCTGTGCCAGCATGCTCGAAGCCATCATCATTAGGATGGCCATGATGTTTGTCTTCTTCATATCTTGTGGTTTTTATTCTTTATTTTGATCACGGAACGTCAACGTTTCGCACAGTGGTGGGCGTGGTGAGGGTAGGCGTGGTGTTATTTCTTCAGAAGATCTGCGATAATCTCCTCGAGTCCGTCGTGGGCTGAAGGAGCATCGTGGTTGATGATCTTGCTATCGGGACCGATGATGATGTAGCGAGGTACACCGTTGATTTGGAAGTCCTTGGGGAAACCGTCTTCGTTGCTGGGAGCGAGGAGGTTGACATAGGGGAGCAAGCCCAGCTTAGGCAGCTTGTAGAGCCATGCCTTGTAGGCGTCGCGCTTGTCGATGGAGAGGGTGATGAACTGGATGCGCTTGTCGCCCTCGTACTTCTTGGCCAACTCCACGTAGGCGGGCAGCTTGGCGATGCAGGCGCTGCACCAGGTGGCCCAGCAGTCGAGCACGAGGATGCGGCCCTTGAAGTCGTCGCGTGTCCACACCTTATTCTTATGGTCCTTGATGCTAAATTGGGGGCACTCCATGCCAGGCAGCAGGTGGTAGTTGGGATGGTAGAGCGTGTCGTTTTCGCTGCGCTCAAAGGGTTCGTCGGCCTCTTGTGCCTGCATGATAGCGGGCATGATGGCGAGGAGGGAGGTCAGAAAGATGGATTTCAGTTTCATATTCTTTTTGTTTTTTTGGCATCCGGATACTAACCGGATGCTACTAAGGAACGGGGACTACTTTGGGTATACGGTAGAAGCTGGATGCTGGGAAAGGGGCTATGGTTTCAGGTGCTTGAGGATGGCATCCTTGAGCTGGGAGCGGCGGAGATCTTTGCCGATCACGCGGCCCTGCTCATCAAGCACGAGGCAGAAGGGTATCTGCTGGAAGTTGTAGAGCTGGCGCAGATGCGAGGCGGTGAAGCCCTCTGGGTCGAGTCCTGAGAGCCAGGGTATCTCTTCCTCTTGGACTGCCTTCTCCCACTGGGCGCGACTGTCGTCCATGGAGACACTCAAGAAGCGTACTTTCTTATCCTTCAGTTCGCTATAGAGCTGCTTGAGGTAGACCATCTCCTTGCGGCAGGGACCGCACCAGCTGGCCCAGAAGTCGATGAGTACGATGTGACCACGCAAGGACGAGAGTTGGATGTCGCTACCCTCCGCATCCTTTACCGTGAAGTCGGGGGCTACGGCACCATCGGCAGTGAACGAGGCGTTCTTTAGCATGTCGGCAAAGATTTTGCCCATACCTGTTTGCCAAGCCTCCTGAGGCAGGGCGTCTGCCACGGCCTTCATCTCCTCGTAGGGCATATCACCGGCTCCTACGAAGGCACCAGCCGCTGCCACTCCGGGGTCGGTCTCACCTTTTACCCATTGGCACATCGCTTCGGCCGCCTTGCCGCTGCGGCCGCTGTGGAGTGTGATGAGCAGTTCGGTCTTTTGCGGTTCGGCGATGTCCTTGATGGAGTCGTCGAGCCATCGGTCGTATTCGCGCTTGGCCTTACCTGCCACCTCCTTAGCCTGCATCACGCGATGGTGTGCCTCTATGCCCTTGATCTTCACGTCGTTGTCGTGGCCAATGCGGTCTACGTAGCCACTGATGCGCACGGTGTCTTGAGGCAAGTAGAGGAGGTCGATCCACCCGCCGATGGCCACTTTGTATAGGGATGACACACCTTGGTAGGCGAGTTCAAATGCGCCTCTATCCATATCGGTGGTGGCCAGCGTGTCGCCATAGAGGGTAAGCAATGCAACCTTGGCGCGGATGTCGCCACCTACCTTGCCTTTCAGCACGATCTGCTGTGCTTGCATGGTGCAGAGTCCTAGAAAGCAGCAGAGAAGGACTATGAGTCGTTTGTTCATGATGGTACGTTTTTGAGTTTTTTTGTCCAGCGGAAAAGCGTTGGGAAAGGTGGCTATTGGGGGCACGGAGAAGTGCCGAGGTGGCGGGTGTTTTAGGCATCCGGATACTAACTGGATGCTATAGAACGGGGACTGTTCTGGACATACGATAGAAACTAGGGGCGTGGTGGCTTTATGGCTCGTTGCCGATGGCTTGAAGGTCTATGCCATAGTGCTCTATGAAGTAGGTCGTCACAATGTCGTACTTCTTCTTGATGTTGGGGTACTTGTTGAGGAACTTCGAAGCCAGGGTGCTGTAGGGCGTGGTGATGATGTTTTGCACCATGATCCTCCAGTCACTCTTGGGGGTGAGGTAATACTCGTTGATGAGGCCCGCTTGATTGGCATCGGACGTAGTGGCGTAGCTGAGGGTGTAGTCCGTGACGCGGGCAAAGTCAGGATCGCAAGGGATGATGTCGTTGTCGATACCTCGGTTGAGGAGCATCTTCAAGCCATCGATCCTGAAAGTCTTGCGCTCAGCCTCTGTGAGTGACGTCACCTTCTCGCTTCCCATGGAGAAAGCCACGTAGCCATAGCCGGAGTAGGCATTCTCGTGACGGTAGTCGCTCTCGGGAAGATGACCGGTGAGCGAACCGGTATTGTGGATGATGTCGCTCGCTAGAAGCATCTTCATGGGAAGGAGCTGGCGCAAGAGTGTGTCGGGGAAGACGTCGAGCACACTGGTCTGTACGAGAGCCAACTGCTCACCTACATAACGCTCGTCGGCCTCCACGAGAAGATAGCCGCCATGGTCCACGTCGCGAGCGTAGTCGTAGCGCATGCGTATGTCGCTCGTGACGCTCCAGCACCAGTCTTCATCGGTGAAGCGGTACATGGGGATCACGCCCAGACGGTCGTACAAAGCCTTGATGTTCGCATCGTAGTCGTGCTGACCTTGGGGCAGTATGGCTTCGTTTACCACGGGTTCGGGACCATCGAAGGGTAGGAGTGCCTCCTCGCTACAGCTCCACATGAGGGAGGCTAAAGTGAGGATGGCGGTGATGTAGGTCTTCATTGCTGCTGTTTTTTTAGGTTGGGGGGACTCGGCCCGAGGGCTATTTGGGGCATCCGGATACTAACCGGATGCTATAGAACGGGGACTATTCCGGACATATGGCAGAAGCCGAGGGTAGCGTTTTTTTTGTATTGATTATTGTACCACAGAGGCACGTGGGTTTTGTCTCAGCTGCGGATTGCGGTCGAGCACTTCTTGAGGTATCTGCAGCACGTAGCGGAGATCGCCCTCATCCAGCACGATCTCCTGAGGCTCATTCTTCGTCTGTGTGAAGATGTGTACCAGTCGGGGCATACCCCAGCGACGGAGGTCGAACCAGCGGTGGTCGTCGAAGGCAAACTCGCGACGACGCTCGTCCTTGTAGAACTGCCACAGCTCCTCCTTTTCGGTGATCGTGACGGGCTTGTAGGTGCCCTCCCAACGGCTCTGTCGCAACGTGTTGATGTCTTCCAAAGCCTCTTCGCGCAGGTTGTCACTGCCTTCGCTGAGCCATAGTTGCAACTTGGCTTCGGCACGGTTGAGATAAGCCTCGGCCGTGCGGAATCCCTTGCCTGCATCGCCCGAGTTGTAGCAGTGGTTACCCCAGTACATCTCCGTGGCCTGCTGGAAGGTGCCTGTGACAGGGTCGAACTGCATGCTGCCCACATTATAGTAATTGTAATAGAAGAGCGCGCGCATATCTCCACGTTTGCCTTTCATGTTCCTGTTGTACTGATAGAGGCCTTTCAGATCGTTGCTGATGAGGAAGGCAGGTGTATCGCTACCATTGACAGTACCTACGAAGTCGAAGTTGTCGTTGCTTGAAGCGTAGCACCAGATGAGTTCGGGACTTTGTGGGTGATACACATGCATACGGTAGAATCCGCTGTTGTCGCGTGAGGCATAGTTGGCTATCTGGAGCAACTCAGGCTGCTTCTCTAATACGATGTCGGCCTGGCGGATGCTCTCCTCCCAACGCTCCTGATAGAGGTAGAGACGGCATAGGAAAAGATGTACGAACTGATCGGTCACCTTGTCGCGTATGTTGCGCTGTCCGTAGGTCTCCATGAGAGGCAATGCCTCGAGGAGGTCCTTCTCTATCTGAGTGTAAACCTCAGCCATGGTGTTGCGCGTGGGGAACTCGTCGCGTACGGTAGAAGTGAGGATGAGAGGCACACACAGCTCAGTGGTGCGGTCTATGCCTGGAGCATTGTAAGGCTTAGCATACAGATTAGCCAGCATGAAATAGTAGTATCCACGCAGTGCCAAGGCCTGTCCGCGCACATTGCCCTTGGTCGCTTCCGAACCCGTCACACCGTCTATCATGTCGAGCACCACATTGCACCCCTTGATGAGCGAGTAGTAGTCGGCCCACGAGTTGCCTCCCACGCCGGTCTCCTTCATGCGCTCTGCCATGTCCACCTCCCAGCAGAAGGGCGATTTGCCGCGCTCCACATAGCCTTGCTGATTGCTGCTCTCCGTGTAGTTGTTCATCACGTCGTCGGTGAGCATGTCGAGATAGGGCATGAACTGCCGGTAGGTCTGGTAGCCCTCGCCCAGGAGCAACTGCTGCAAGTCGTCGGCAGAAGAGGGAATCACCTCGTCCTGACTTACCTCCTTGAGGAAACCGTCACAACCAGTGGTGAGCACGACGGTGCACAGGGCGAGGGAAAGTATCTTAATGTATTTCATAGCGAGATAGATGCTTTGTTAAAGCGAAATGTTGATATTGAAGGAGAAGTTGCGTGTGATGGGCTGACCGCCTGTGGCTACCTCTGGGTCCAGACCCTTGTATCCGCTGGCCTTGATGAGGAAGGGATTGCTCACGTTGAATGAGAGCGATAGGTTGTTGAGTCCCCAGTGCGATACGAGGGTGCGGGGAAGGAAGTAGTTGACTCCCAAGTTGGTGCAGCGGAAGAACGAACCGCTCACGATGCGTAGGTCGGAGTAGTTGTACATGCGATAGGACGACTCTGTCATCTCGTTGGGCAACTGCACGCGTCGGTTGAGCAAGCTACGTGAAGGTATGCCAGGCACGTCGGTCTCGTCGCCCGGTTTGCGCCAGTGACTCACGAAGTCGCGTGGCAGATTGTTGTAGGCACTGGGCACATCCTCCACGATGTCGTCGCTAAACATAGGCGCGAGGAAACGCACGCCACCCAAGTTAAGGTTGAAGCCAGCAGAGAGCGACACGTTGCCATAGCGGAAGGATGTGCTCAGACCACCGGTGAAGTCAGGGTCGAGCGAACCCATGTGTGCCATGTAGGCTGTGGCGTCGTTGACACCGTCGGGGTTCTCCGAGGCAGATGGGATGAGGAATGTGGGGTCGCCGTTCTCCTGATTGATACCTGCAAACTGGAAGGCCCACACACTTCTCACGGGGAAACCCTCCTTGTTGATGGCACCGGCGGTGGCAGAGCGCCAGTTCTTATTCTCATTGATGGTAGACTCTATGCGGTTGAAATTCTTGGCCGTGTTGAGCGACAAGGTCCAGTTCATCTTCTTCGTCTGCAGGAGCGTGGTGCTGATGCTCAGTTCCACACCGCTGTTGGACATCTGTCCGCCATTGACCGGGGTCGACTGCACGCCGTACTCAGCAGGCACCTGCTTCTCCACCAGCATATCGGTGGTGAGCTTGTGGTAGTACTCCAGGGTGGCCTGTATGCGATTGTGCCAGAAGCCCAGGTCGAGACCGATGTTCCATGTGTTGGTGCGCTCCCAGCGCAGGTCAGGATAGGCCAACGAGCGGATGTTGAGGATATACTCGCCCGTACGATTGTCGATGGGGTTGGAGGGTATCCTTGCCACGAGCTGTGGTCCGTAGTTCTCCACGGCATTGCCTTGCCAACCATACGACAAACGCAGGGCCATGTCGCTCATCCAGTTCTGCTGCTGCATCCAAGGCTCATTGATCATGTTCCATCGAGCACCCATGCTCCACACGGGGAGGAAACGGTTGCGCGTGTCCTGTCCGAAACGGTTGGAGGCGTCGGTACGGATAGAAGCTGTGGCCGTGTAGCGCTCCTTGAAAGAGTAGGAAGCGCTGGCAAAGAGACCGATGAAGTTGCTCGTACGGTCCACTATCTGGTCCGTCATCTGCTTGTAGAGCCCATTCTCAAAGGTTTGGTTGGAACTGATATAAGTGAGGGGTGGCAAGATGAAGGTCTTGCCTCTCTCGGGTAGATAGCCGTAGCGCATGCTGTTGTGACCATCGTACTTCTCGCTGCGTACCTCCTGTCCCAGCATGGCATTGAAGCGATGGTCCTTTCCGATGACGGTGTTGTAGCTCAGTTGGTTGGTCCAGGTGTAGGAGAGCGAACGGTTGTCCACCGAGCTCAACTGACCTCCGTGAGGCAAACGACTGCGGAGATACTGCTCATCGGCAGGCGTGTAGGTACCATACTCATATCCGCGCAGCTGCGTGATGGAATAGGTACGCTCCGTGGCATAGTTGGCACCCGAGGTGTTGCTCGTCTGGAAACCCAGCGTACTTTCAAAGCGCAGCCCCTTCACCACGTCCCATTGTAGGCGTGCTGAGAGGTTCATGCTACGTGTGTCGTTGCTGTTGCCCGACTGCTGCTGCTCGTTGAGCACATTGTAGAGGTAACCGTAGGTGTGGTAGGGATAGTAGAAATAGGAGCCGTCCTCGTTGAAGGCTGGGATGACGCGACTCGTGTTGGATGCATAGGAGTAGGGGTTGACATACGATGAGTAGCTGTTGGTCTTTCCATAGCTTCCTGCCAGATTCATGCTCACCTGTACCTTCTTGCCCAGCGAGGCATCTAGGTGGAGCGAACCCCCATACTGCATACTGTTGTTGCCACGCTGCGTACCATTGTTGCTGTTGGCAAATATTGACCCTCGATAGCTGGCCTGATCGCCGCCTCCGGAGAGGCTTACGCTGTGGTTGTGGCTGAAGGGATTGCGATAGAGCAGGTCGAACCAGTCCGTATTGTTCGTATCGAGCTTCTTCGCAGCCCGATCAAACTCCTCGTAGCTCATCTCCTCGGCCAGGTACTGGCGGAGCAAGCCCTCGTAGCCAATGGGTTCGAGGTCACGCGAAGAGACGAGACGACGCTCGTAGATCTCGCGGCTTACATCGTTGCGCTGGCGAGAGTTCATAAGGTTGAGGCGATCATAGTTGACGCGTTCGCCCACCGATACGCCACCATGATAGCCTACCGACATGCGACCTTTCTGTCCGCGCTTGGTGGTGATGACGATGACGCCGTTGGCCGCCTTCACACCATAGAGCACTGTGGCCGATGCATCCTTGAGCACAGTGATGGTCTCTATGTCGTTGGGATCGAGCCAAGAGATGGCGCTACCCACGAAGTTGCGTATCATGTCCATGTTGTCCTGAGAGATGTCGCCCAGCGAGTTCAGTTCCTGCTGCTTGAAGGGCAGGGGGTCGGTCTGTATCACGCCATCCACCACCCATACAGGTTCTTGACTACCCAGCAAGGTAGACGTACCACGTACACGAGTACGCTGGCGCTGACCTACCACGCCGCTTGAGTTGGTCACCACCACACCAGCAAGTTTGCCTTGCAGCATCTGCTCCAATGTGTTGGTACCCACGATGGTCAGGTCCTTGCCCTTGATGACACTGTTGGAACCCACCATCTCACCTTTTCTGATGCGTTGGTAACCCGTCACCACGACATCGTTCATCGTGTGCGAGTCGGGGCTGAGCACCACCACGATGTCGTTGCGCTGGCCCACTTTTATCGTTTTCGGCTCCATACCCATGAAGGACACGGAGAGCGTAGGATTTTCCATTTCGGGGATATCCAACTTAAACTCACCGTCAAAGTTGGTTATCGTAGCTATGCGAGTGCCTTTGAGCGTGACGGTGTCGCCTGTCATGAGTTCGCCGGAGTCGTGTTTCACCACACCTCTCAGCACTCTGGTCTTCTTCTCTCCGTTCTGGAGGAAGTTCACTTTCTTGATGGTGATGGTGTTGCCGCTGATCTCGCTCAGCAGACTATTAGGCAGACAGATGTTCTGCAGCAGGATGTTGAGTGGGATGTCTTTATTGTCCACATCCATGTGTATGCTGTCCAGCACAGTGCGTGTGGCATCATCGTACACCACTCTCGTGTCGGTCATCTCCTGTACACGCTGTATGATAGCCGCCAGGGAAGCATTTTTCATGCTCAGCGTCACGGGTATGGCCTTCTGCTGCGCACAGATGGCGAGCGACATTCCCAGGGCCAGTATCAGCATACTCAATTTTTTCATTACCTTATTATATTATGTAATACAACTTTTTGCAAGTTTCGCTCTTGCTCGTTTCAGTCGTTTTGGAAAAGGGTTGTTTCCAGAGGGGTAAAACAAACACGGAGGTGAGAGCGTGTCCCACCTCCGTGTCGGTATGGTGCATTAGCGCATCACCTTCTTAGTGCCCTTAGCGCTCTTGATGATGTAGATGCCCTTGGTGCTCTTGTCGGTGCGCATGCCGTTCAGATTGTAGATGGCCTCAGTGGTCTTCTCTTCCATCTGCTTGATAGCTGTGGCATCCTTGACAGCCTTGCCACCACGTACGATGGCAGCCAGGCCGTTGCCAAACTCGCTTTCTTCAGTCTCTGCATACTGGATGGCGATGGTGTTGTCGGTGGTCAGACCTTCGGCCGTCATGTTCAGATAAGTCACGGTAAACATGGTAGTGGCCATCAGTGATGCACCATCGGTTGCTAAACCCAGGATGGCGATACCGCCAGCGTTGGGGTCGGTGTTGAGGATCAGCTGACCCGTTGCCGCGCAGTACTCAGCCATGATAGGCGTGCTGTAGCCGCAGAGGCCACTCACCATATACTTGTCCTCACCTGCAGCTGTGATGGTGAGGGTGAAGTTGTCGGCGTTGAAGTTTTCACCCATCACGGTGCCATAGGTCTCTGATACCTCGCTGGCATTGGCGGTGAAGTTGTAGGTGCCGCAGATCTGCTCAGCTGTAAGAGCGGGAACCTCCACCTTACTCAGGGTGCAAGGCTCCATGTAAGCTACGGGTGAGATGCTGCCAGTGAAGAAGTTGAGCACGCCGGTGCAGAGATGCTGATCGATACTCATCTTGCCATCGGCCATGTTGATCACAGCCTTTCCCATAGCCGTCATCATGTTCACGCTACCATCCTCGCCAGCAAGCAGCAGCATCTGCATAGCGGCCATGGCGCCTTCCTGCACGGTCATACCCATGTCCACATACACACCCTTGCTCAGGTCGATGGTGATCTTACCATCAGCATAGGTACCAGCCACGTTGCAAGGCTTGCCTACCAAGCCGCTAAGGTTCACGCCGCCGTTCTCTGCATCGGTCACGCGTACGGTCACGGTATTTTCGCCGTCGCTGTACTTACCTGCAATGTCGTTTACACTTTGTGCCATGGCTGCATTGCAGCCACACAGAATCATAAGTCCCATGAGGACCTTCTTGAAGTAAATGTTCTTCATAAATGTTGCGTTTTTGGTGTGTTCTTTTTTCCTTAAAAACTTTTTCAGGTTGCAAATTTAGTACATAAAATCCGAACTGCCATGAAAATGTTGCGAAAGTTGCATTATGTTGTTGATTTTATTGTAGAAAGTTTGACATTCGACATAATCCTTTGCTTCTGCATCCAATATACCCACATGAACGAGCAGGCAGAACCACTCCGACTAGTCTTTTCTATGTCATTTGGACACAAATGGAAGACATTGCAAAAAAAAACAAGGCAAGAAGAGACTTGTTTGTGATTTATTTTGTATCTTTGCGCCACAATCAAAACTATAATTCAAAATAATAATACCTTTATGAAACCTACACTTTTCCTTCTTGCTGCCGGTATGGGTAGCCGCTACGGTGGCCTCAAGCAGCTCGACACTCTTGGTCCCAAGGGACAGAGCATCATGGACTATAGCATCTACGACGCCATCCAGGCTGGATTTGGCAAAATAGTATGGGTGATCCGCAAGGATTTCGAGGAGCAGTTCCGCACCCAGATTCTTTCTAAGTATGAAGGACAGGTGCCTTGCGAGCTCTGCTTCCAGGCACTCGATAAGCTGCCCGAGGGCTTTACTGTACCCGAAGGTCGCCAGAAACCTTGGGGTACCAACCACGCCGTGCTGATGGGTAAGGACTGCATCAAGGAGCCTTTTGCTGTGCTCAACTGCGACGACTTCTACGATCGCGATGCTTTCATGGTGATGGGCAAGTTCCTCAGCGAACTTCCTGAGGGTAGCAAGGGTAAGTATGCCATGGTAGGCTTCAGCGTAGCCAACACCCTCTCTGAGAGCGGTACCGTAAGCCGTGGTATCTGCGAGAATGATGAGCAGACTCACCACCTGACCTCTGTAGTAGAGCGCACCAAGATAGCTCGTCTGGAGGATGGTACCGTGGCTTACCGTGCCAACAACAGCGATGACGGTGAATGGGTACCTGTGAGCGAGAATGCTCCCTGTTCTATGAACTTCTGGGGCTTCACTCCCGACTACTTTGAGTATAGCGAGGAGTACTTCAAGGAGTTCCTCTCTGATCCCAAGAACCAGGAGAACCTCAAGAGCGAGTTCTTCATCCCCTTGATGGTAGACACCCTCATCAAGCAGGGCAAGGCTACCTGCGAGGTGCTGCCCACCACTTCAAAGTGGTTTGGCGTAACCTATCCCGAGGATCGTCCCGAGGTAGTGGCTAAGCTTGCTAAGCTCCACGCAGACGGACAGTATCCCGAAGAGATGTTCTAAGGCGTTGAGCGAATACGCTATTAGTGCTGCGTTGCGAAGACGATAGACTTCGTGGCTGGAACTGTAAAGCGTTAATATACAAATAACAGAAGAACCGCAGGTCGGCAGATGACTTGCGGTTCTTCCCGTAAACAAGTTTAAGATGAAAAGATGGATAATCAGCCTGATGGCCAGTGCGATGGCGCTCACGGTTGCGGCACAAACCTACGACTATAGTGCGGACTACAATCAGGCACGTAAGTTCTCAGGAGGCAAGCTCACGAATATGCTTTTTTCCACCCAGATAGATCCCCACTGGACACCCAAGGGCGATCAGTTCTGGTATACCTATAAGACAAGTACAGGTACCCACTGGTACCTCGTAAATCCCGCCGCAAAGACCAAGAAGCCCCTCTTCGACCGTGCCTGGATGGCAGCGCAACTCTCGCTCATCACTCACGATCCCACCGTAGCAGAGCAACTCCCCATCAGTGGTCTTGAGGCTAAGGAGGACGGCACGTTTGAATTTTTCGTTGCCACGAAAAACGATATCAAGCCCGATACCCTTTCAGACTACAAACCTACGAAGGGCAAGGAAACCTTCTTTTTCTCTTACAATCCAGCCACCCAGAAGCTTACTCGACTGGAGGACAAATGGCGCCAGCAACAGTACCCTCGCTGGGCAAGCATCTCGCCCGATGGCAAGACTGTGGTTTTTGCCAAGGACTTCAATCTCTACAAGATGTCACGTGAGGACTATGAGAAGTTGAAGGACAACGCGATGAAGAACGACAAGAAGAAGATGGACGAGAAGAAACTCGACTCGCTTATCCAAGAGACACAGCTCACCACCTTTGGTGAGAAGGACTTCGGCTTTGGCATGCCCTACAGTTATCTCAATACAGATACTTTGGTCAACGGTAAGCGCAAGGGTGAACGCATACTATGGAGTCCCGACTCAAAACATTTCGCCGTACTTCTGGAGGACAACCGCAAGGTGAAGGAACTCTGGGTGATCAACTCCATGGCCCGTCCCCGTCCTACCTTGGAGACCTATAAGTACGAGATGCCCGGCGACAAGGACATCCCTCAGGTGCACATGTATGTCTTCGATGTAGAGGCTGGCAACTACAAGGAGGTCCGTACTGCAGCCTTCAAGGACCAGTCGCTGAGCCTGGGATACAAGCCTCGCATGCAGGCTGATCGTGACCGTCACGAACTGAGCACTTGCTGGCTGGGCAACGACAACGAACTGTTCCTCACGCGCTCAAGCCGTGACCTGCACCGCATAGACATCTGCAAGTATGTGGTGGGTGAGGACACACTGCGCACCGTCATCGAGGAACGCATGAATACCTATCAGGAGGTACGTCCGCTGGCTGTACTGGGTGGCGGCAAGGAACTCGTTCAATGGAGCGAGCGTGACGGCTGGGCCCACCTTTATCTCTACGATGGGGAAGGTGGGCTGAAGAAGCAGCTTACAGAAGGCCCCTGGCACGTGATGGACATCGTGAAGGTGGATGAGGCTTCTCGCACCGTCTACTTCACGGCCAACGGCTACTATCCCGAGGAGAATCCCTACTATCAGCACCTCTTCAAAGTGAGCCTGAGTGGTGGTCAGCCCAAGGAAGTGACGAAGGGCGACTTCTTCCACGATCCCTACATGGACGACAAGGCACAGTACTTCGTGGACAACTACAGCCGTGTGGACTGCCAGCCCAAGACAGCCCTTTTCAACAGCAACGGACAAAAGGTGATGGACCTTGAAGAAGCCGATATGAGTCAACTTCTGGCGCAGGGCTACCAGTATCCCGAAGTATTCAAGGTAAAAGCTGCCGATGGCGTGACCGATCTCTGGGGCGTGATGTACAAGCCTTTCAATTTCGACTCTACGAAGGTCTATCCCATCATCGACTATGTATATCCGGGTCCGCAGGTAGAGGCTACGTACTATCCCTTCACCAAGATGTCTTTGCGCACCGATCGCTTGGCACAGGCTGGCTTCATCGTCATCAGCGTGGGCAATCGTGGTGGCCATCCTGACCGCTCGAAGTGGTATCACAACTACGGTTATGGTAACCTGCGCGACTATGGCCTGGCGGACCAGAAGGCTGCCATAGAGCAGCTGGCCAACCAACGAAGCTATATAGACATAAATAAGGTGGGTATACACGGTCACTCGGGTGGTGGCTTCATGAGCACCGCAGCCATATTGAAGTATCCTGACTTCTTCAAGGTGGCAGTGAGCTGTGCGGGCAACCACGACAACAATATCTACAACCGTTGGTGGAGTGAGACGCATCATGGTGTGAAGGAGAATGTGAAGGAGAACAAGGAAGATGCCCTGAAACACGACACTACCTTTGCCTATAGCATCGACACAAACCCACAGATAGCCAAGAATCTTAAAGGTCACTTGATGCTGGTACATGGAGACATCGACAACAACGTACATCCCGGCAATACACTTCGCGTGGTAGATGCCCTCATCCGTGCCGGCAAGCGCTTCGACATGCTCATGCTGCCCCAGCAGCGCCACTCCTTTGGCGACATGAACGAGTACTTCTACTGGCGTCTCGTCGACTACTTCTGCGAGCACCTCAAGGGCTTCAAGGAGACCATGATAGACATCCCCGAACTCGCCCGATGAGTTCGTGCATGACAGGACGCTAAAATGACAGGCAGACCCTCTTACGGCGATTGGCTTAAGCAGCAGCTCGGCGTCAAGGCGCAGAAGATAACCCTCAACGCAGGCTTCACCTGCCCCAACCGCGACGGCAAGGTGGGACGAGGTGGTTGCACCTATTGCAACAACCAGACCTTCAACCCAACCTACTGTGCCACATCCCTCTCCGTCACGCAGCAACTCGAGCAGGGTAAGGCGTTCTTTGCCCGCAAGTACCCTGACATGAAGTATCTGGCCTACTTTCAGGCCTACACCAACAC
>JAZLII010000081.1:0-38419 GCA_045617275.1 Bacteroidaceae bacterium | reverse complement strand
CGCTGGTAGACAATGCGGAGTGTCTGAAGTACATGGTCGACGAGATATCCGACCTCTACAAGGACAAAGGCATCACCAAGGTGGTGGGTGTAGAGAGTCGCGGTTTCTTGCTCGCTCCCGCCGTAGCCATCAACCTGGGTGCAGGTGCCGTGATGGCGCGTAAGCCTGGCAAACTGCCCGGTGAGGTACGAACTCTCTCCTACAAGAAGGAGTATGGCGAGGATACCATCTGCATGGTAGAAGACAGCATCAAGGAGGACGATGTGGTACTGATCCACGATGACCTTCTGGCTACCGGCGGTTCGATGCTGGCTGTATACAATCTCGTGAAGTCGTTCCACCCCAAGAAGATCTATCTCAACTTCATCATCGAACTGAAGATAGAGGGTCTGCACGGTAGGGATGTCTTTGAGAAGGATACAGAGATCACTACCCTGCTCACCGTATAGGACTAAGGGCAAATTGGCTTTCCCTGCATAGATAGAGCGCATGAAAAGAGAAGACGAAACGCTTGAGGAATACTTGAAGGGCATCGTACTCAACCTTCCGGAATGTCCCGGTTGCTACCAGTACTTGGATGATACTGGTACCATCATCTATGTGGGGAAAGCCAAAAACCTAAAAAGACGTGTGTCTTCCTACTTCAACAAGGACAACCAGAACCTCAAGACGAGTATCCTGGTCACTAAAATACGGGATATCAAGTATATCGTGGTGGGTACGGAGGAAGATGCACTGCTGCTTGAAAACAATCTCATCAAGCAGTGGAATCCTCGATACAACATCCTGCTGAAGGACGGCAAGACGTACCCGAGTATCGTCGTGACCAACGAACCAT
This sequence comes from Bacteroidaceae bacterium, assembly GCA_045617275.1. Classification (GTDB taxonomy): domain Bacteria; phylum Bacteroidota; class Bacteroidia; order Bacteroidales; family Bacteroidaceae; genus Physcousia. The sequence continues at coordinate 37,581 of JAZLII010000081.1, read as the reverse complement.
TTCCCAGAATCTTCATGACCAGGAAGATCGTGAAGAAGTATGGTACGTATTTCGGCCCCTACAGTCACATCCCTACCCTATATACGCTTCTCGACCTCATCAAGAACCTCTACCCTTTGCGACGCTGTCACGACATCATCACGACGGAGAGCATCGCTAAGGGCAAGCACAAGGAGTGCCTGGAGTACCACATCAAGAACTGCAAGGCACCGTGTGTGGGCAAGCAGTCTCAGGAAGAATACCTGAAATATGTCGATGAAGCGAAGGAAATACTAAAAGGGAATACACGCAGCATCTTGCGACAGATGCAGGAAGAGATGAAAACCCTGGCCGAGGAGATGCGATTTGAAGAAGCAGAGGCCATCAGAAGAAAGTATGTATTGTTGGAGAACTACCGCAGCAAGAGCGAGGTGGTAAGCAATACGCTCCACAACATCGACGTTTTCAACATAGAGGACAACGAGAAAGTGGCATACGTTAATTATCTGCACGTTACGAACGGTTGTATCAACCAAGCCTTTACCTTCGAGTATGCAAAAAGACAAGGCAACGAGTCTACAGAGGATATTTTGCTTGAAGGAATAGTTGAGATGCGCAATCGCTATCATAGTGATTCTAAAGAGGTTATCGTACCGTTCCCCGTGGAACATCAGATGCAAAATGTATGTTTCACAGTTCCACAAAAGGGTGACAAGAAGACGCTGCTGGACTTGTCAAAAGCCAACGTGCTGCAGTATAAAAAGGACAGGATAAGCCAAAGCGACAAACTGAATCCGGAGCAAAAGAACACGCGAATACTCAAGGAGCTGCAGGACTTACTTCAGATGGACCGATTCCCCATGCAGATAGAGTGCTTCGACAACTCCAACATATCTGGTACGGATGCTGTGGCGGCATGCGTGGTATTCCAAAACGCCAAACCAAGCAAACAGGAATACCGGAAATACAACATAAAAACCGTGGAAGGACCCGATGACTACGCTTCGATGAAAGAGGTGGTCAGAAGGCGATATACGCGCCTTATAGAGGAAGAAAAGAGGCTTCCGGACCTTATCGTTGCCGATGGCGGTAAGGGCCAGATGGAGGTGATCAGAGAGGTGGTGGAAGACGAACTGCATCTTGACATTCCTATTGCGGGTTTGGCGAAGGACAGCAAGCACAGGACCAACGAACTTCTCTACGGATTTCCCGCGCAAACGGTGATGATAAAGCAGGAGAGTGCGCTGTTTAAGCTGCTTACGAGAATACAGGATGAGGTGCACCGCTTTGCCATCACTTTCCACCGGGACAAACGCAGCAAGAGCCAGATAAAGTCGCAGCTGGACGAGATAAAGGGTATCGGCCCTTCGACAAAGGAGAAGCTTCTGAAGCACTTCAAGAGCGTGAAGCGTATCAAAGAGGCTGAAAAGGAGGAATTGGTAGCTTTGATCGGTGAGACTAAAGCCAGTCTGGTCATAGAGGGACTGAATAGTAAGAAATAAAGCATACAACGGAAAGATATGAGAGTAGTTATACAGCGTGTGAAAAAGGCTTCCGTAACGATCGATAGTGCGGTGAAATCGGCCATCAGCAAGGGTCTTCTCGTTCTGATCGGCGTGGAGGACCGTGATACGGAAGAAGATGCGGACTGGCTCTGCAAGAAGATACTCGGACTGAGGGTTTTTGACGATGAAGACGGGGTAATGAACCGTAGCATTATGGACATAGAGGGTGAGATATTGGTGGTCAGCCAGTTTACGCTGATGGCTTCGTACAAAAAGGGCAACCGTCCCTCGTACATCAGGGCTTCCAGACCTGAGATTGCCATCCCTCTCTACGAGTACTTTTGCTGTAAAATAAGCGAAGGACTGGGCAAGGAGGTTGGTACGGGCGAGTTTGGTGCTGATATGCTGGTGGAACTGCAGAATGATGGTCCCGTAACCATCTGCATGGACACGCAAAACAAGGAATAATCCGGAGAAAAGTATAGTAAAACCTTTATATTTGTAGAATTATGAGTGAAGAAATGAACAAGTATGAGCAGGTGTTGAGCCAGTACAATACGGAGCTTGACGACGAAAAGGTGAAGGCTGCTGTGGCGAAGATCATAGCAGAGAAGGTGCCTGAAAATGAGACCAAGGAGGTCAAGGAATTCCTGTTGGGAAGCGTAGAACTGACCACTTTGAAGACCACGGATAGCGAGGAGAGCGTGATGGCATTTACCGAGAAGGTGAACAAATTTGCTGAGGCCTACCCCGAACTGCCTCATGTGGCCACCATCTGCGTGTATCCCTGCTATGCCAAGATAGTCAGCGAGACACTGGAGGTAGACGGCGTGGAAATCGCTTGTGTTTCAGGCAGTTTCCCTTCATCTCAGGCTCTTATCGAGGTGAAGATAGCCGAGACTGCACTGGCCGTAAAGGATGGCGCTACAGAGATAGATATCGTGCAGAGTGTGGGCAAATTTCTCAGTGGAGACTATGAGACCGTATGCGACGAGATCAGCGAACTGAAGGCTGTATGTGGCGAGAAGAAGATGAAGGTGATCCTCGAGACAGGACTGCTGAAGAGTTGCTCCAACATCAAGAAAGCTTCGATCCTGGCGATGTATGCCGGAGCCGACTACATCAAGACTAGCACGGGCAAGGAGAGTCCTGCTGCCACTCCTGAGGCTGCCTACGTGATGTGCCAGGCCATCAAGGAGTACTACGACAAGACCGGCATTCAGATCGGCTTCAAGCCTGCCGGTGGACTGAATACGGTACGCGACGCCATCACCTATTATACTATAGTAAAGGAGGTATTGGGCGAGAAGTGGCTCACCAACCAGTGGTTGAGACTGGGCACAAGCCGACTGGCCAACCTCTTGCTGAGTGAGGTGGTGGGAGAAGAGATCAAGTTCTTCTGATGTCGCGCCCTCTCCCCTACCCCACCTTGAGAAAGCAAGGAAGGAGAAGGGCGAAGGCTGAGGGAGCACAAAATGCCATCAAATGACCTCCTGAGAGCCGAAAATATACGGCTATCCGTACAGGCAAAAGAAAAGAAACGATTCTCACGAATGGTAAAATAGACGTATCGCGTTGACACTCTGACACTTAAGCAAGAGTATTTATGTATCGTCTTTTCGACCATTTAGATGAAATAAGAGCGAAAATCCATTATTAACCCCAAAACAAGGTAAATCATGAAGAAAATGAAGTATTTTGCATTCTTGTTCTTCGTTAGCCTCCTGATGAGCTCCTGCGTAGTGAGCAAGAAGAAGTATGAAGAATCAGAAGCAGGGCGTTGGGCAGCACTCTACAGCAGAGATAGCCTGGCCGACTTATTGGGCAACTCACGTGCACAGTGTCTGAAGTTGCTGGAAGACACCACACGACTGGGCACAAGTCTTCGCAACTATCATGCACTCCTGAATAGCAACCTCAACGAGAACCAGAAGCTCAACTCCATGCTGGCTACCAAAATGAAGGAACTGAGCGAGCGTGAGAAGACCATCAATCAGCTCCAGGGTATCATCAACGAGCAGAACGAGAAGGTGAAGCAGCTCTTTGACAACGTGAAAAACGCACTCATGGGCTTCAGCAGTGACGAACTGACCGTAAAGGAAGAAGGCGGAAAAATTTACGTTGCTATGTCTGACAAACTGCTTTTCGAGTCGGGTAGCGCCGTGGTCAACGCACAAGGTCAGGAGGCTCTCGGCAAGTTGGCCAGTGTACTGAAGGAGCAAGCCGGCATCGACGTCTACTGTGAAGGACATACCGACAGCATACCCATCAAGACAGCCGTCTTCAAGGACAACTGGGACCTGAGTGTCATCCGTGCCACAAGCGTAGTACGCATATTGACAGAGACTTACGGAGTCAATCCCCTGCAGATACAGCCTTGCGGTAGAGGTGAGTTCAAGCCCATCGACACCAATACCTCGGCAGAGGGCCGTGCACGCAACAGACGCACCGAGATCATCATCGCTCCCAAGCTGGACAAGCTCTATGAGATGCTCAGAAGTGCAGAATAAGCCACAGTAGAGAGAAGAAGAAAAGAGAATAAAGTATCTTTACAAAAGCGAAGAATCTCAAGAATCTCTTTTAAGTAAAGACTAAAGGCTACGCTGGATCGTAAACTCTGAAAGAAGAACCAACGAATCCTTAGCTTCAGAATCAGGCAACAGGGCCAACTGCTCTGTTGCCTTTTTTGCATACTCCACCATCTTGCCATAGGCATACTCCACCCCACCCTTTTCGATGGCAAACCGTACCAAAGACGACATCTCCTCCTTGGTAGCCTCAAGACGACGTACCTTCATGGCCAGTTCCTTCATCCGCTGACCCTCCTCGGTACCCTCCGACGCAAGGATGGCATGGATGACGGGCAGGGTCAACTTGCCCTCACACATGTCGTTGCCTATGGGTTTGCCCACGTTGGCATGGGGCTCATAATCGAAAATGTCGTCACGTATCTGGAAGCAGATACCCAGATACTCGCCATAGAGGCTCATGGCCTCCACCTGGGCAGGAGTGGCACCGGCCAGGGTGGCACCTATCTGCGCACTCGAACGGAACAGAGAAGCCGTCTTACGCTTTATCACCTCATAATAGGGCGACTCTGCGATAAGGTCGGACGAGATGTTGTAGAGCTGAAGCAACTCACCGTCGGCCAGCAACTGACCGATGACCGCGATACTGCGTACCACATCGATATGAGCCGTAGCGGCAGCATGCTGGAGCGACTTGCTGAGCAGATAGTCACCCACCAGGACGGCAGCCTGAGGGCTCAGCAAGGTATGGACAGAGGCCTGTCCTCTGCGCATATCGCTCTCATCCACGATATCATCGTGCACCAGACTGGCCGTATGAAGGAGTTCGATACTTACCGACCCATGCAGTACTGCCTCATCGGGCTGTGCAAAGGCACGGGCAGCGAGCAACATCAATATAGGACGCAAGCGCTTACCCTGCCGCTTCAGGATGTGCTTCAAAGCCACATGAAGCAGAGGATTCTCATGCTCAAAATCGGCCTCAAACAGCGATAAATAGCGTACGAGGTCTTCTTCTACAGGCTTGCGAATTTGAGCTAAAACGTCCATTGATATGAGTCTAATATATAATTATGGTACAAAATTACACAAAAAATCATTAGTGTCTCACATTTTTTAGTTAATTTTGACGAGAATTTATAAGCACAATTTCCATGAAAACGCCTATCGGAGACAATAGGCCATGAAAATCGCATTTTTTACCCTACACAAAAACAGACCTATGCAGAAACTATTCTTACTCGACGCATACGCACTTATATACAGGGCATTCTATGCCTTCATCAAGAATCCAAGGATCAACTCCAAAGGCGAAAACACATCTGCCATCATGGGCTTCATCAACACCCTGGAAGAGGTGCTGGAGAAGGAGAAACCGAGCCATATCGGTGTGGCATTTGACCCTCACGGAGGTACCTTCCGACACGAAGCATACCCACCCTACAAGGCACAGCGCGAAGAGACGCCAGAGGCTATACGCTTTGCCGTGCCGAAGATCAAGGAGATCCTCCACGCCTACCACATCCCGGTGCTGGAGGTAGAGGGATTTGAGGCCGACGACGTGATAGGCACCCTCTCCCATCAGGCTCATCTGCAAGGCATCGAGACCTACATGATGACACCCGACAAGGACTACGGACAACTCGTCAACGAGCACGTCAGGATGTACCGCCCTGCCAAGGGTGGAGACACTGCAGAGGTGATGGGGGTGGAAGAGGTGAATGCCAAATGGGGACTCACAGACCCGCTTCAGGTGATAGACCTGCTCGGACTGATGGGCGATGCCAGCGACAACATCCCCGGATGTCCCGGCGTGGGCGAAAAAACGGCCGTCAAGCTCATCAATGAGTATGGAAGCATAGAAGCCCTGCTCGACCAGAAAGAGACGCTCAAAGGGGCCTTGAAAGAGAAAGTATGCAACAATGAGGAGCAGATACGCATGAGCAAATGGCTGGCCACGATAAAGACCGACGTGCCCATCACGCTCCATATGGACGAATTGGCTGTGGAAGAAGCCGACAAGGAGGCGCTTAAGAAGATATACGAGGAACTGGAATTCTACGCCTTGCTCCAGAAGAAACTGGGTATAAAGGTATCTGCCAGCACCACCGCATCCCCCAAGGCTCCCGCATCCAAGAAGGTGAAAGCCAAGGCCGACAACGGTCAGCTGGACCTCTTTGCCATGCTGGATGCAGGCGAAAGTACGGCCAGCCAGCCCAGTACGTCGGAGAGTGACGACAGCTCTGTCGCTACAGCCTCGGGAGAAGAGCCCATAGTCGTACCTGCCAACAAGGAAAACTGGCAGACCACGGGAGCCAAATACCATCTGGTGGAAAGCGAGGAGGACCGCAATAAGTTGCTGGCCACGCTGAAGCAAGCACAGGCCATCTGTCTGGACACGGAGACCAACAGCACAGAGGCTATCAGAGCTACGCTGGTGGGCCTCAGCTTTGCCGTCGAGGAGGGTGAGGCCTGGTATGTGCCAGTACCACAGGAGGAGGCTTCACGCCTGGCCTTGATGGAGCAGTTCCGCCCTGTCTACGAGAACCCCGACACGCTGAAGATCGGCCAGAACCTGAAATACGACCTGCTTGTACTGCAGAATCCCACCAACGGCGGTATCAGCCTCAAGGGCAAGATGTTCGACACGATGATAGCCCACTACCTCATCAGTCCCGAACTGCATCACGGCATGGACTATCTGGCAGAGGTATACCTCAACTACCAGACCATACACATCGAGGAACTGATAGGCCCCAAGGGAAAGAAGCAGAAATCGATGGCCGACCTCTCCCCTGCCGAGATCTATGTCTACGCCAGCGAGGATGCAGACATCACCCTACGCCTGAAAAACGCCCTGGAGCCCAAGTTGCGTGAGAGCGGCGTAGAGGAACTGTTCTGGCAGATAGAGATGCCTCTCATGCCCGTACTGGCCTATATGGAAAGGTGTGGCGTATGTGTCGACACGGAAGGACTGAAGGAGACCAGCCGACTCTTCACCGAGCAGATGAATACACTGGAAAAGGAGATACACGAACTGGCAGGTGTGGAGTTCAACATCGCCTCTCCCAAGCAAGTGGGCGAGGTACTGTTTGAGCAACTGAAAATCAGCGACAAAGCCAAGAAGACGAAGACGGGTCAGTACGTCACGAGCGAGGAGGTGCTGGAGAGCCTCCGTCACAAGCATCCCGTGGTGGAAAAGATTTTACAGCACAGAGGTCTCAAGAAGTTGCTTGGTACCTACATCGACGCATTGCCCGAACTGATATACCCCGCCACCGGACACATACACACCTCTTTCAACCAGACCATTGCTGCTACCGGACGTCTGTCGAGCAGCAATCCCAACCTGCAGAACATCCCCGTGAGAGATGCAGAGGGCAAGGAAGTACGCAAGGCTTTCATTCCCGAAGCCGGACAGGAATTCTTCAGTGCCGACTACAGCCAGATAGAGTTGCGCATCATGGCCCATCTCAGTCAGGATGAGAACCTCATAGAGGCATTCAATGCGGGACACGACATCCACGCCGCCACGGCAGCGAAAATCTTCCACAAAGACATCAGCGAGGTGACAAGCGATGAGCGACGCAAGGCCAAGACGGCCAACTTCGGCATCATCTACGGCATCTCGGCCTTTGGACTGGCAGAGCGGATAGGCTGTAGCAGAAGTGAGGCCAAGGCACTCATCGACGGATATTTCCAGACCTACCCCGGCGTCAAGGCATACATGGACAAGAGCATACAGACGGTACGCGACCAAGGCTATACGGAGACCCTCTTCAAGCGCCGCCTTGCCCTACCCGACATCAACTCCCACAACTCCATCGTAAGAGGATATGCAGAGCGCAATGCCATCAATGCCCCCATCCAAGGAACGGCTGCCGACATCATCAAGATAGCCATGATAAGGGTGTACCGACGCATGCAGGAAGAAGGACTGAAGAGCAAGATGATACTGCAGGTACACGACGAACTCAACTTCAGCGTCCTGCCTGAGGAGAAAGAGGCGCTGCAGAAGTTGGTCATCGAGGAGATGCAAAGTGCCACTCAGCTTCGCGTACCCCTTCTGGCAGACTGCGGATGGGGCAAAAACTGGCTTGAAGCACACTAAGATAGCGCATATATTCACAATTCATAATGTATAATTCATAATTTTGTTGTAACTTTGCGCCCAATTCAGCCCATATCCTTGGGATTTTTACAAAGTAAACAATAAGAAAAAGATAAGAAATGGCACTTAAAGCTGGTATTGTAGGACTGCCCAACGTAGGTAAGTCGACCCTTTTCAACTGTCTGTCGAGCGCTAAGGCACAGGCAGCCAACTTCCCCTTTTGTACAATCGATGCCCAACTGGGACAGGTGAGCGTCCCCGACGAGAGACTTACCAAGTTGGCAGAGCTGGTACATCCCGGACGTATCGTCCCTGCCGTGTGTGACATCGTGGATATCGCCGGACTGGTAAAGGGAGCGAGCAAGGGTGAAGGCCTTGGCAACCAGTTCCTGGCCAACATCCGCGAGTGCGATGCCATCATCCACGTACTGCGTTGCTTCGACAATGGCAACATCGTGCACGTAGATGGTAGCGTAGACCCCGTTCGCGACAAGGAAATCATCGACATGGAACTCCAGCTCAAGGACCTAGAGACCCTCGAAAACCGCATGAAGCGCGTAGAGAAAGCAGCCCGCGTAGGTGGTGACAAGCAGGCCAAGATAGAGCTGGATGTCATCGAGACCTATCAGAAGGCCTTGCTCTCTGGTAAGAGTGCCCGTGCCGTCAGCTTCGACACTGAGGATGAAGTCAATGCAGCCAAGGGACTCTTCCTCTTGACCGCAAAGCCCGTACTCTATGTCTGCAACGTGGACGATGCCTCTGCAGCTACCGGCAATGCATATACCGAGGCTGTAGCCAAGGCCATAGAGGGTGAAGAGGCTGAGATGCTGATCATCAGCGCACAGACCGAGGCAGACATCGCAGAACTGGAGACCTATGAGGAGAAGCAGATGTTCCTTGAGGATATGGGTCTCACCGAGAGTGGTTGCAACCGCCTCATCAAGGCCATCTATCACCTCCTGACCCTCCAGACCTTCATCACGGCTGGCGAGATGGAGGTGAAGGCATGGACCTTCCGCAAAGGATGGAAGGCTCCTCAGTGTGCCGGTGTCATCCACACCGACTTTGAGAAGGGTTTCATCCGCGCAGAGGTGATCAAGTACGACGACTACATCAAGTACGGCAGCGAGGCTGCAGTTCGCGAGGCCGGAAAGATGGGTGTGGAAGGCAAGGAATATGTGGTGCAGGACGGCGACATCATGCACTTCAGATTTAACGTATAATTATGGAAACACTTTTCATCGACTGGGCCCCTTCCGAGATAGCCTTTAGCATGGGCCGTTTTGCCATACGCTGGTACTCACTGTGCTGGTGCATCGGCCTCTTCAGTGTCTACTTGCTGTGCCACCATCTGTACCGTCAGCAAAAGGTGGCAGAGGAGAAGTTTGATCCTCTCTTCATCTACTGCTTCCTGGGCATCCTCATCGGTGCCCGTCTGGGACACTGCCTGCTCTACGAGCCTCAGTACTATCTGGCAAGCTGGCACGGATTTGTTGAGATGCTACTTCCCATCAAGTTCATCGGCGATGACTGGAAATTTATCGGTTACGAAGGACTTGCAAGTCACGGAGGCACGCTCGGACTGATGTTTGCCCTCTGGCTCTATGTGAAGAATACCGGATTGAAGTTTCGCTTCGTGCTGGACGATATCGCCATCGTCACTCCCATCTGTGCCTGTGCCATCCGTATGGGCAACCTGATGAACAGCGAGATTATCGGCAATACCACAGATGTGCCTTGGGCCTTCAAGTTCTGGAAGTCCAGCCAGGCCATGCACACGCTTCTCCCTGACGGAAGCCCCATTCCCCGCCATCCCGGCCAGCTCTACGAGGCACTTTGCTATGCGCTGTTCTTCTTCATCGGATGGTGGTTCTACAAGCGTTCACGCAAGGAAGGCAGTAAGGTGCCTGGAGTAGGTACAGGCTTCTTCTTCGGCCTCTGCATCACGCTCATCTTCGCATCCCGCTTCTTCATTGAGTTTACCAAGGAGGTACAGGGTGGCATAGACAACGGTTCGCTACCCCTCGATGCCGGTCAGATATACAGTATCCCATTTGTGATACTGGGTGTCTACTGCATGATCAAAAGCTACAAAATAAAGGGGAACAGCTAAGTTCCCCTTTATTTCTTTTATATCCTCGCATTCTCACACCCACGCATCCTACCGTAGTCAAAAGTGGGGTAGGAGAGGAGGGCAAGACTTTAACCCACCGTTCCTTTTACCCCTTTACTATCTTCTTGATTTCGTTCAACTTGTTGAGCGCCTCAAGTGGCGTAAGATTGTTGACGTCGAGATGGAGTATCTCATCGCGTACTTGCACAAGGATGGGATCGTCCAGCTGGAAGAAATTCATCTGCTGAGCCTTGCCCGATCCTGGTTGCTGTAGCACGATCTTGCCATCCACGCCTCCTTGATTCTTACGAGCCTCCTCCAACTGACGCAAAACCTCGTCGGCACGTTCCACGATGCTCTGAGGCATACCCGCCAGGCGTGCCACATGGATACCGAAGCTGTGCTCCGAACCGCCACGCTCCAGACGACGCAGGAAGATGACCTTGCCATTCTCCTCATGTACGCTTACGTTGTAGTTCTTGATGCGGGAATAAGAAGTCTCCATCTCATTCAGTTCGTGATAGTGCGTGGCAAACAACGTACGAGCCTTGCCACGCTTATTTTCATGGATATACTCCACAATGGCCCAGGCTATGCTTATACCGTCATAGGTACTGGTGCCTCGGCCCAACTCATCAAACAGCACCAAGGAGCGATCGGAGATGTTGTTGAGGATATTGCTGGCCTCATTCATCTCCACCATAAACGTACTCTCACCCATGGATATGTTGTCGCTGGCTCCCACACGGGTGAAGATCTTGTCGACCATACCGATCCTGGCGCTTTCCGCAGGCACGAAGCATCCTATCTGTGCCATCAGGGTGATGAGAGCCGTCTGACGGAGCAGAGCACTCTTACCGGCCATGTTGGGACCCGTGATGATGATGATCTGCTGACTGTCCGGATCGAGCATCACGTCATTGGGAACATAGAACTCACCCACAGGCATCTGACGCTCGATGACCGGGTGTCGGCCCTGCTTGATGTCTATCACCTTGCCGTCATCCACCACAGGACGGATATAGCGATACTGGCGAGCCACCTCTGCAAATGAGAGCAAGCAGTCCAGACGTCCTATCAAGTCTGCATCCTTCTGTATGGCAGCCACATGAGCCGTCAAAGCCAGTACCAAGTCGTTGAAAAGCCTGGTTTCGAGAGCAAGGATACGCTCCTCTGCACTTACGATCTTCTCCTCGTACTCCTTCAGTTCCTGAGTGATGTAGCGCTCTGCACTCGTCAAAGTCTGCTTGCGTACCCACTCGGCTGGCACCTGGTCCTTGAAGGTGTTTCTCACCTCCAGATAATAGCCGAAGACATTGTTGTAGCCTATCTTCAGGCTACTGATACCCGTACGCTCCGCCTCTCTGCGCTGCATCTGCAGGAGATACTCCTTGCCATTCTGAGAGAGATTGCGAAGGTCGTCCAGCTCTGCGCTCACTCCCGAAGCGATGACACCTCCGCGAGCTATCATCAGGGGTGGGTCGGGCTGGAGTTCGCGGGCTATCCTGTCACGGATGTCTGCACACAGGTTCAGTTCGTCTCCTATGGTATGTATGGTCTGGTCTTCTGCTTCCAGGCACGCTCCCTTGATAGGCAATACGGCCTGCAAGGCCACACGCAACTGCTGTACGTCGCGAGGAGTCACACGACCCGTTGAGACCTTTCCCACGATACGCTCCAGGTCTCCGATGCGCTGCAGATGCTCGCTCACCACATCCCGGAAGTCGGGATGACGGAAGAAATAGTCCACCACATCCTGGCGAGCTCGGATGGCAGACACGTCCTTCAATGGAAACAATATCCACCTCACCATCTTTCGGGCACCCATAGGGGTGACCGTATGGTCCACAATGTTGCGGAATGGGACTCCATCGGGTGCATTGGGTTCGAGAAGTTCGAGGCTACGTATGGTGAACTTGTCCAAACGCACAAAGCGTTCCTCTTCAATACGTCGGATGCTTGTGACATGACCCAGTTCGTTGTGCATGGTCTTCTCCATGTATCTCAACACGGCACCGGCAGCGACCAAGCCATTCTTCAGATGCTCCACGCCAAAGCCCTTCATGTTTTTGACATGGAAATGCTTGCGAAGTACATCATGGGCGTACATATCGGTAAAGGCCCATTCCTCCACCTCGGCAAAAGGCCACTTGTCGCCGAAGCAAGATATCACCTGGTCGCGACGTCCCTTCTCGTAGCAGACCTCCTTGGGAGAGAAGCTACCCATCAGTTTGTCAACATATTCGGCAGTACCTTCTGCTACCAGAAACTCTCCCGTACTGATGTCCAGCAAGGCCAGTCCGCATGCTCCCTTACCCAAGTGTACGCTCGCAAGGAAATTATTTTCCTTGTAAGACAAGACATTGTCGTTCATCGTTACACCCGGAGTCACCAGCTCGGTAATGCCACGCTTGACAAGCTTTTTCGTCGCTTTGGGATCTTCCAGCTGATCGCAGATAGCCACACGTCGGCCCGCACGGATCAACTTGGGAAGATAGGTATCGAGAGCATGGTAGGGAAATCCTGCCATCTCCGTGTTTGTCAGAAACTCTTTGTTATTGTTTCTTCGTGTCAGTGTGATGCCCAATATCTGCGAAGCTTCCACGGCATCCTGGCCATACGTCTCATAAAAGTCGCCACAACGAAACAGCAACAATGCCTCTGGGTGTTTTTCCTTGAGGTCGAAAAACTGCTTCATCATAGGCGTCAAGCCTTCTGTCTTTGCCATCTTATTAGAGGTGTTTGTCGAGGTAAGAGAACTTTTCTGTTTTATCACGCAAAGATAGTAAAAAAGCCTAGGAAATCAAAACATATATGGTGCTTTTTTGCAAGGATGCGATTTTCATGAGAAGGCAGACAGCACTTCCACCCACATCTGCTCTTTTATCAGAAGGAGACATGCAGACTCTCGAAGACCATAGGGAAGGATAGGGTAGGGGGAAAAAATTAGGGGCGGCCTTTTTCCCAAAAGGATGCCCCAACGTAATCATGTTTTGCGATAATTCTTATCCAACAAAACTTTGATCTTTCTACCTAAAAACTAACTAACTAACCTATTAAATTCTGTGTGGGCCTCGCGGCCTGTATTTCTAACCATTTCTAAAACACGATGCAAAGGTAAGGGCTTTCCGGCAATCCTCCAACATTTGCCATAAGGATTGAGCAAGAAATTGAGGTTTTATTGATATTAGTCAACCGGCATTGATATGCGTCAATCAACGGGCAACTTTCAAAGTTGTCACAAACTCTTGCACGGATACAAAAAAAGTTGTACCTTTGCACGCAATTATTTCGCGCATACTCAAGCGTGCGCGTTATTAGTGCGCAAGAACATTAAATAATCGGGAGCTTGCTTTCGAGAATTTAATCACAAAGAGACAACCCACATTATCAACGAACAATATAAGAAAAAGACATATGAAAGACTACAATTTCAGAGAGATTGAGCAGAAGTGGCACCAGCGCTGGGTGGAGAACCGCACCTATCAGGTGACCGAGGACGAGAGCCGTCCCAAGTATTACGTACTCAACATGTTTCCCTACCCCAGTGGTGCAGGTCTGCATGTAGGTCACCCTCTTGGATATATCGCCAGCGACATCTATGCCCGCTACAAGCGTCTGCAGGGATACAACGTGCTGAACCCCATGGGATACGATGCATATGGTCTGCCAGCAGAGCAATACGCCATCAAGACCGGACAGCATCCCGAGGTCACCACCTTTGCCAATATCGACCGTTATCGCCAGCAGTTGGACAAGATCGGTTTCAGCTTTGACTGGGATCGTGAAGTTCGCACCTGTGCACCCGGATACTACCACTGGACCCAGTGGGCCTTCCAGAAGATGTTCAACTCGTTCTTCTGCAACGAGTGCCAGAAGGCTCAGCCCATCGAGAAGCTCGTAGAGCACTTCCAGCAGAAAGGTACGGAAGGACTCAACGTGGCTTGCACCGAAGAGCTATGCTTCACCGCAGAGGAGTGGAACTCATGGGACGAGAAGAAGCAAAGCGAGGTACTGATGAACTACCGCATCGCCTTCATGGGCGAGACCATGGTGAACTGGTGTCCCATGCTCGGTACCGTACTGGCCAACGATGAGGTAGTCAACGGTGTGGGCGAGCGTGGCGGATATCCCGTGGTGCAGAAGAAGATGCGCCAATGGTGTCTTCGTGTCAGCGCTTACAGCCAGCGTCTGCTCGACGGCCTGGAGACCATCCTGTGGAGCGAGTCTATCAAGGAGACACAGAAGAACTGGATAGGCAGAAGCGAAGGTACAGAGATCGAGATCAAGGTAGCAGACCAGGATGTCGACTTCACCATCTTCACCACCCGTGCCGATACTATGTTTGGTGTCACCTTCTTCGTGCTGGCTCCTGAAAGCGAACTGGTAGACCAAGTCACCACAGCCGACCAGCGCGCAGAAGTAGACAAGTACATCAAGTACGTGAAGGGACGCACCGAGCGTGAGCGTATGATAGACCATACGGTGACCGGTGTATTCTCTGGTGCTTACGGTATCAATCCCATCACCGGCGACAAGTGCCCCATCTACATTGCCGAATACGTCTTGGCAGGCTATGGTACCGGTGCCATCATGGCCGTACCAGCCCACGACTCTCATGACTATGCTTTTGCCAAGCACTTCGACCTCCCCATCGTGCCTCTGATTGAAGGTGCAGATGTAAGCGAGGAGAGCTATGACGCCAAGGAGGGTATTGTGACCAACTCACCCGCCAACGAGGCACAGTGCATGAAGTACGACGGCGAGGCACTCATCCTCAACGGCAAGACCATCAAGGAGGCTATTGCAGAGACCAAGCGCTTCGTCAGTGAGCACAAGCTCGGCCGTGTCAAGGTGAACTACCGTCTGCGCGACGCCATCTTCAGCCGTCAGCGCTACTGGGGCGAACCCTTCCCCGTATACTACAAGAACGGCATTCCCACGATGATTCCCGAGGAGTGTCTGCCCATCGAGTTGCCTCAGGTAGACAAGTTCCTCCCCACCGAGACCGGAGAGCCCCCACTGGGCAATGCTACCGTCTGGGCTTGGGACGAGGCCAACAAGAAGATCGTGGAGAACAGCCTCATCGACAACCAGACCGTATTCCCCATCGAGCTCTACACCATGCCTGGCTTCGCAGGTTCAAGCGCGTACTACTTGCGCTACATGGACCCCAAGAACCCCAACGCACTGGTAGACAAGAAGGTCGACGAGTACTGGCAGAATGTAGACCTCTACGTAGGTGGTAGTGAGCATGCTACCGGCCACCTCATCTACTCTCGTTTCTGGAACAAGTTCCTCTTCGACCTGGGTATCAGTTGCAAGGAAGAGCCCTTCCAGAAGCTTATCAACCAGGGTATGATCCAAGGATGGTCCAGCTTCGTATATCGTGTAAGAAACACTCAGAAGTTCGTCAGCTTCGACCTGCTGGAAGAGCAGTACGACGATGCCAAGAAGAAGAGCATCTACTACTATCAGGGTGTAGAGGCCGATCCCGTATATGCAGACATCAGCATGGTAAGCGGCAACGTACTCGACGTGGAGAAGATACGCGAGTGGACTCCCGAGTTCCGTGAGGCTGAATTCATCCTCAACGGCAACGGGCAGTACATCGTAAGTCAGGCCATCGAGAAGATGTCGAAGTCAAAGTACAACGTAGTCAACCCCGATGACATCTGTGAGAACTACGGCGCCGACACTTTGCGTCTCTATGAGATGTTCCTCGGCCCCATCGAGCAGTCAAAGCCTTGGGACGTAGCCGGCATCGACGGTTGCTTCCGCTTCCTCAAGAAGTTCTGGGCACTCTATTTCGACCGTGACGGCAATCTCCTTGCCGACGACAGTGAGCCCACAGCAGACAACATGAAGACCTTGCACAAGCTCATCAAGAAGGTGACAGCCGACATCGAAGTGTTCTCATACAACACCAGCATCCCTGCCTTCATGGTCGCTACCAACGAACTGACCCAGCAGAAGTGCCACAGCCGTGCCGTACTGGCTCCCTTGGCTGTACTCATCGCTCCTTTCTGTCCCCATATTGCAGAAGAGCTCTGGGAGTCTCTGGGCAACACCACAAGCGTATGCGATGCACAGTGGCCTGCATTCGATGAGAAATATCTCGTAGAAAGCACCGTGAAGGTGGGTATACAGTTCTGTGGCAAGGTACGCTTTACCATGGAATTCCCTGCCGATGCCACCAAGGAGCAGATGATCGAGATGGTCATGAACGCAGAGGAGAGCCAGCGCTACCTGGCAGGTAAAGAGGTCGTGAAGAGCATCGCTGTCCCCGGCCGTATTGTCAACATCGTAGTGAAGTAATGACTTTCAATAAGCACAACGCATGGAACTTCATTAAGGACTTCTCGGCCATCAATATCGGTATGGCCGTGTACTCCTTTGGATGGGCAGCCTTCCTTCTGCCATATCACATCACAACCGGTGGTATGGCGGGTATGGCTGCCATCCTGCAATACGCGATAGGTTTCCCCATGCAAGTGACCATCCTTATTGTCAATGCCATTCTGCTCGCCATTGCATGGTGGCAGTTGGGCGCAAAGTTCACCCTCAAGACTGGATACGCTGTCCTTGCACTCAGTACCTTCCTGCAACTTGGACAGAGCATGATGACCAACAGCGCGGGCGAGCTCATCCAGCTTCTCGGTCCCGACCAAGACTCCATGGCCTGTGTGCTGGGAGCCGTCTTCAACGGACTGGGCATCGGCATCGTTTTCCTTTCCGGAGGAAGTACCGGTGGATGGGATATCGTGGCTGCACTCATCAACAAGTATCGCAACGTCTCGCTGGGCCGAGTGCTTCTCTACCTGGATTTCTTTGTCATCGGATCCTGCTGGCCCATCTTCCACGACTGGCGTATGGTGGTGTTTGGATACGTCACACTGGCTGTCTACACCTACGCACTCGACATGTTCATCAACAGTAGCCGTCAGGATGTACAGCTCATCATCATGACGCGCAACCATACTGCCATCAGCGACAAGATCGTCCAGAACACCTGTCACAGTGTCACCGTGCTGGGTGGAGAGGGCTATTACAGCCACCAGGATGTAAAAGTGCTCATCACCATCGTACACAAGCAAGAGGTCATCAAGGTGCTACGCATGATCAAGGAAGTCGACGAGACGGCTTTCATCTCGCAAAGCAGATGTGAGGGTGTCTATGGTAACGGATTTAATGTCATAAAAGGTTAGTATGTCTTCTACATCGATTAAGTTCAACTGGAACATGATCAGCGACTACATCCGACTGATCTTTGGTGTCTTGCTCTACGCAGGAGGATATTCCTGCTTCATGTTGCCCTATAAGATAGTAAGTGGTGGCATGGGCGGTGTTTCTGCACTGATCTTCTTTAAGACAGGATTTCCTGCCCAATACTGCTACTTTATCATCAACATGGTATTGCTTCTGTTCGCATGGCGCGTCATGGGTTTCCGCTATGTATTCCGCACCATCTCAGCTACAGCGCTCATCACCTTGGCCATGGGATACTTCCAGGAACTCGTGACACAAGATGACGGCACACTGATGAAACTCGTAGGCGAGGACCGCTTCATGGCCATCGTCATAGGAGGTTGCATCGAAGGTCTGGGTCTGGCTACGGTATTCCAGGCAGGAGGAAGCACAGGAGGAACGGATATCATAGCCTCTTGCGTCAACAAGTACAAGGATATCCAGCTTGGGCGCACGATGCTCTACCTTGATCTTATCATCGTAAGTAGCAGTTACTTCATCCAGCACAACATTGAAGACATGGTGGTGGGCTACTGTACGATGTTCATTGCCATGTATATGCTCGACCACGTGATGAATCTGGCCAACCAGAGTGTACAGTTCACCATCATCAGTAGCAAATACGAGGAGATAGCAGACATGGTCAACCAGAAGATCATGCGCGGAGTGACCATGCTGAACGGTGAGGGATGGTACAGCAAGGAGGAGCGCCCCGTGCTCATCATCATGGCCAAGAAGCGTGAGAAGAGCGCCATACTTCAAGTGATACAAGCCACCGATCCCTCAGCCTTCGTCACGGTAAGCAATGTGGAAGGTGTATTTGGAGAGGGTTTTGACCAAATAAAAAAATAAGGGGTCCACACACTAAACAGTAGGGTAGTGGAGTTTATATAAAATGCGAAGTTTATATAAAAAGGTTGAGATATGCAGACACTGATCATGGCCACCAACAACGCCCACAAACTGCAAGAAGTCAGGCAGATACTGGGCAATCAATATGAAGTAAAGGGACTCAATGACATCGGATGTCATGAGGACATCCCAGAGGATGCCGATACCCTTGAGGGAAACGCTCTTCAGAAGGCTCGCTATGTGCATGAGCACTATCACGTGGACTGCTTTGCCGACGACACGGGCCTGGAGGTGGAAGCCCTACACGGAGCACCGGGTGTCTTCACCGCCCGATACGGGTCGATGAACGGCTACGGAGAAAGCCACAGCGCAGATGCCAACAATGCCTGCCTGCTTGACAAACTCCAAGGTGAGGCCAACCGTAAGGCACGCTTCCGTACGGTCATCGCCCTTATCCAGAACGGCGAGGAGCACCTTTTTGAAGGCATTGTGGAAGGCGAGATACTTCAGGAGAGATGTGGTACGGAAGGTTTTGGATACGACCCCGTCTTTGCTCCAGAAGGCCATGGCATAGCCTTCGCGGAGATGTCGGCAGAAGCAAAAAATGCCATCAGTCACCGTGGCAGAGCTACGGCCAAACTGGTGGAATACCTGAAAGCCAAGTAGGCAAACAGCAAGTCCCAGACACTGTCTTCACTATAATTAGCCCCATCTTATGAGACGTTTAGCATACCATATACTGTTCACCCTGCTTTTTGCAAGTAGCCTGTCGGCACAGACCATCGGTGAATGGAGACTCTATCCCAGCTATATGAACGTGACACAATGTGTTGCGCTCCAAAATGTGGTATACGCTTTGACCTCCGGCAATCTCTTCTCCTACGACACGGAAGATGAGTCGGTGCAACTCTACAACTGCATGGAGAGTCTCAACGATGTGCACATCAGTCAGATGGGGGCCAGCGAAGAGGCCAAACGAATCATTCTGGTTTACGACAACTGCAACATAGACCTGCTGGACAACGAGGGCAACCTGCTCAACATCAACGCCCTGAAGGAAAAGAGCATTTCCGGGAAAAGTGCCAACGCACTGCACATAGCGGGTAAGACGGCTTATGTCTGTACGGGATTTGGTTTCCTTACCGTCGACATGCAGGAAGGCGTGATACGCGACACTTACAATATTGGTCTCAATGTGACCGGCCTCCTACTGAAGGACAACCGGCCCTTCCTTGCCACCACAGGCAATACGGTATATACCATCAAGGAAGGAGAGAACTGGCATCTCTCCACCAGTTGGGTTCCCACTCAAGAGGTAAGCAAGAAAGAAATCACCAGCCAGAACCCCGAATACGTCCTTGCCAAAGGCCTTTACTGGCACGCTGAGGGGCTCAAAGGACTCTTGGGCTACAAGGACAAGGACGGCAAGAAAGAACTTGCCAAAGGGCCCATACAGCCCAACAGCCCCATACGCGATCTCTTCTATAGAATGAACTATGTGGGTGACCGCCTCATCGTAGCAGGAGGAACGGCAAGCTACGGCGGTATCAGTCATCCCATCACAGCGATGACTTTTGAGGATGGTGTGTGGAAAAGTTTTGACGACAACCTTTCAGAACGCTTCCCTGGCATCAACCACAGAGACCTCACACACCTCGTACAAGACCCGCAAAATGCCAACCACTTCTTTGGAGGTTCTTTCCGTACTGGCCTTTATGAGTATCTGGATGGCAAATGCGTCAACCTCTACAACTGTCAAAACAGCCCCATCCAGATGATTGAGAACTACGGTGTCAACTACTGTAGCTGTATGGGACTGACATATGATGACGAGAACAACCTCTGGATGCTGAATGCCCAGACCGATACCATCATTCGTGTCAGACTGTCTGACGGTAAGTGGAAGGCACTTTATTATGAGGAGATAGCGGGCACGCCCACGCCCGACGACTACCTCTTCACCAGAAGCGGAGTCAACTTTGTCATCAACCGCCGAGCCTCGAGCAAAGGCTTGTTTGGCTTCCACACTGGAGGTACACTGGGATCCACTCGCGATGACCATCACAGGCTACGCACAGAGGTGGTCAATCAAGACAATACGAGCTACGACCTCAGCGAGTTCTACTGCATGACAGAAGACCTGGACGGCCGTGTGTGGTGTGGCACCATAGGCGGGCTCTTTGTCATCAACAATCCGCTGACCTTCTTCGATGACGACTTCCGCTTTGAGCAGGTGAAGATAAGCCGCAACGACGGAAGCGGACTGGCCGACTATCTGCTCAATGGAGTCTCCATCTCTTGCATTGCCGTAGATGGCGGAAACCGCAAATGGATAGGCACGCAGGGCAATGGCCTGTACCTCGTGAGCGCAGACGGACAGGAGATGATACAGCACTTCATGGCAGAGGATTCGCCTCTGTTGAGCAACAACATACAGTGCCTGGCCATCCATCCTCAGACAGGAGTTGTCATGATAGGCACAGACCGAGGGTTGTGCAGTTATATGAGCGATGCCTCAGAGGCAGAGGAGGCACTTGCAAGTGAGGACATCTTGGTTTATCCCAACCCCGTGACTCCCGACTATACGGGTCCCATTACGGTGAAGGGACTTACGATGGACTGCGAGGTCAAGATATGCAGTAGTACGGGACAACTCGTCTGGAGCGGTACATCCAACGGTGGTACCTTCACGTGGAATGGTTGCAACCGTCAGGGCAAGCGTGTAGCAAGTGGCGTATATCACATCATAGCCAGCGACTCCGAGGGAAAGACTGCAGTCGTGGCTCGCTTCATTGTGATACGATAAAAGCAAGACCTGTCATTTGCCAACGCAAAGTTCCACAGGGAAGAAAACGACAATCCACAAAGAAAGTTTTATAGGAGAGCGCTGATCAATATGGAATGGAGCGAGAAGAGAAGGCTGATATCACAGCAGACGGCCGATACCATCAAGGCCAGAAACTGCTTTGACCTACTGCGCTACTTCTTCGCCTTTTCGCTGATATTGGTGCACTTCTGCACGCTGACCGAGACCCCACAGTTTTGGTTCATCACAGGTGGCACACGTGTAAAGGCTTTCTTCATCATCACAGGCTTTCTCGTGCTCTACAGCATACTGCGGAGCCGAACACTCAAGGACTACTTTGAGAAGCGCATACGGCGCATCTTGCCAGCCTACATCACCTGCATCACACTGTGCCTCCTCATCGGAATGTGCATGACCGACTTGCCTCTGAGCGACTTCCTCGCCGACGGTAGGACATGGAAATACTACGTCTCCAACCTTCTTTTCCTCAACTTTCTCCAGCCCGAACTGCCAGGCGTGTTCCAAGGCAATGCCATGACGGCTATGGACGGCTCGCTATGGTCGATGAAGGTGGAGGTGTGCTTCTACATAGTCCTTCCACTCATAGTATGGCTCCTTTGCAGATACAAGAAGGGCATGGTGATTGCAGGCATCTTTGCCTTAAGCGTGGCCCAATCGCTCTTCTTCGAGTATGCCTACATGCAGACCGGCAAGGAGATTTACCACCTCATCCAGCATCAGTTCGGTGGACAACTTGTATTCTTCGTCGGCGGTATGAGTCTCCTGCTGTGGTTTGATGCGTTCAATAAGAATGTCAAGTGGCTTCTCCCCGCTTGTCTGTTGCTCTACCTTTTCAGCGAGCACTGGTCCCCCCTGGTCTATGCCGAACCCTTGACCTTTGCCGTAGTCATCATCGGGATAGCCTACCATTGTCCCCGGCTCAACTTCCTCTACGGCGTAGAAAACATATCCTACGGACTCTACCTGTACCATTTCCCCGTGATACAAGTGCTGGTAAGCTTTGGCTTGGCGGACTACAATATCTATCTCTGCTTCTTCGTAGCCTTGCTCATCACTTTCGTCATCGCCCTGCTGAGCTGGAAATTCATCGAAAAGCCCTTGCTCTACAAGAATAAGAATAAATAAAGGAAGAAAGGCTACTCCACAGGCGAAGCCATGATGAGGCATACTCTATCCTGGAAAGCACGCCCCTGTGCTGTCTTCACAATGCCTTGATTGATGATGCTGAAGCAGAGGAGATGGCCGTTGTAGGCCGTGACATAGCCCGAGAGCGAACTGATACCCGTCACCGTACCGGTCTTGGCTCTCACATTGCCTTCTGCCTTCGTGCCACGCATACGGCTTTGCAAAGTGCCATCCACACCCATGATAGGCAGGGTAGGGTAGAGGGCGGTGAAGATGGCCTCATTGGAATGTGCAAAGCGCAGGAGCATCGTCAGCGCATAGGGAGAGATGTAGTTGTAGAGCGACAGTCCGCTTCCGTCTGCTACGACGTAGTCTTCCGGATTGAGTCCGGCCATACGCATCACCCCATTCACTTTTTCCTGGCAATCCTTCAGTCGAAGAGACTTCGTGAGTGGTTGTCCTGCAAGTTGCCAAAACATGCTCTCAGCGAGCAAGTTGTCACTGTGCTTCATCATCGGCATCAGCACATCGGCCAGACTGCGCTCCTTGGACTCGCTGTAGAGTAAGTCTGCACTCTGCCTTTTGCCTTTTGCACCAAAGTCGGAGATACCTGCCACGGCATCGTCCCAGCACCAGCCCCAGCCCGGACTCAGCACTGTAGGTGTATAGTTATAGTCAGGACCCAGAAGCGCAAGGGCGGAAACGGCCGTCACCACCTTTTCACAACTGGCAGGACGCATACGCTGGTGGGCATTGTGATCGTAAAGAAGCTGGTTGTCGGACAGGTCATAGATGCAAAGACCGAGTTGGGTCGTACGAAGCAGTGTATCGTTCATCAAGGCATCGAGGCGCTCACACATCTTGTCCTGCCACGTGGCCTGTTTCTTTTCCACCTCTACCGGTGCTACGTCGATGGTAGCTACAGGAGTGACAAATACGGCCTCCTGAGGCTTATGGTCGGGCTGTACGGCTTGCCTGCGGTGAAGCAAAAAAGGAGTATGACAACTGGACAGGACGGCAAGAAGCGCAAAACATGCCACTCTCACTGACCATCCACAAGCTTGGGGTAGGGCATACTTACCATGCATTTTATCGTGTAGCCCACACTTCATTCTGTCCTTATTTGTATTATCCATACGTCTAATGTCCTGTTTTTGCCAACTTAATGCCACAAAGTTACGCTTTTCTTTGAAGAAAAACAAACAGAATGATACAACCAATCAACTTTTTATGTAGTTTTGTGGTGAAATAAGAGAACCCAAAACATGATACGTAAATTTGAATTCCTAATCATCGGTGGAGGTGTGGCCGGTATGAGCTACGCACTGAAGGTGGCACAGTCTGGCAAAGGCAAAGTGGCTTTGGTGTGCAAAACCACACTCGATGAGGCCAATACGGCCAAGGCTCAGGGTGGTATCGCCTCTGTGACCAATCTTCTTGTAGACAATTTTGAGAAGCATATCAAGGATACCATGATTGCCGGTGACTACATCAGTGATCCCGCCGCAGTGGAGCAGGTTGTCAAAGGTGGACCCGCCGGTATCCGCGACCTGGTGAAGTGGGGAGTCAACTTTGACAAAAACGAGAACGGAGAGTTTGACCTTCACCGAGAGGGAGGTCACTGCGAGTTCCGTATCCTTCACCACGCCGACGATACAGGTTTTGAGATACAGCGCGGACTGATGGAGGCTGTTCGCCACAACCCCAACATCGAGGTGTTGGAGAACCATTTCGCCGTAGAGATCATCACTCAGCATCATCTGGGCATACGCGTGACCCGCCGTACTCCTGACATTGAGTGCTTCGGAGCCTACATCCTCAATCCCGAGACCGGAAAGATCGACACCTATCTCTCCAAGGTGACCCTGATGGCCACGGGTGGTACAGGTGCCGTCTATGCCACCACGACCAACCCCAACATTGCCACGGGTGACGGCATCGCCATGGTCTATCGTGCCAAAGGCAAGGTGAAGGACATGGAGTTCGTACAATTCCATCCCACAGCGCTCTACAATCCCGCAGAGAGACATCCTGCCTATCTTATCACCGAGGCCATGCGTGGCTACGGAGGCATCCTCAGACTGCCCAATGGAGAAGAGTTCATGCAGAAATATGACGAGCGCCTATCCCTGGCACCACGCGACATCGTGGCTCGTGCCATCGACAAGGAGATGAAGATACACGGACTGGACCACGTATGTCTTGACGTGACTCACAAGGATCCGGAAGAGACCAAGCATCACTTCCCCAACATCTACGCAAAGTGTCTCAGCATCGGTATCGACATCACCAAGGAGTACATCCCCGTAGCTCCTTGCGCACACTATATGTGTGGCGGTATCAAGGTCGACCTGGACGGACAGAGTAGCATCAAGCGCCTCTACGCCGTAGGAGAATGCTCGTGCACGGGCCTTCACGGAGGCAACCGTCTGGCCAGCAATTCGCTCATTGAGGCTGTGGTCTATGCCGATGCTGCAGCAAAGCACTCCCTGGAGGTGATAGACGGCTATGAGTTCAACGAGAAGGTGCCCGAATGGAACGATGAAGGCACGATGAGCAACGAGGAAAAGGTACTCATTGCACAAGATGCCAAGGAGGTCAATCAGGTGATGTCTACCTACGTGGGCATCGTACGCTCCGACCTTCGCCTGCACCGTGCCTGGGAGCGCCTCGACCTCCTCTATGAGGAGACAGAGCACCTCTTCAAGCGTGTCAAGCCCACCAAGGATATCTGCGAATTGAGAAACATGATCAATGTGGGCTACCTCATCACACGTCAGGCCATCGAGCGCAAGGAAAGCCGAGGACTGCACTACACGGTGGACTATCCCAAGCATGCCTACGACGAGCAGAAGTAACATCACTCAAGTTTTGCATGCTCAACTTGTAAGTTAGAAACTTGCGAAAGTTGAATAACATCATCACACTAAATAAGTATGGAGGACGAAAAACATTTTGTCCTCCATATTTTTTGTATTCACAAGTAGACGTGTTTATGCCCTGCACGGTTACCTTATAGGTAATTTTACATTATTTATAATTCTGTTTTCTATGTATTCCAAATAAAATACTTAACTTTGCCCACCAAATACACAGATAACAACGACCATAATGAGCACCGTCATCTATCCTTCTCCTATATTTGGCCCCATCCAGAGCCGAAGACTGGGCGTCTCGCTGGGCATCAACCTGTTGCCTTCAGACGGGAAGATGTGCAGTTTTGACTGCATCTACTGTGAGTGTGGCTACAATGCGACACATCGTGCTCATAAGCAAGTACCTACCATTGAGGAAGTGCTCTCTGTCCTGGAAGTACAACTGCAAGACATGCAGGCCCATGGTCCCCGACCCGATGTCCTCACCTTTGCGGGCAACGGAGAACCTACCGTTCATCCTCATTTCCCGGAAATCGTGGAAGGTGTCAGGACACTGCGCGACAAGTATTTTCCTCAGGCCAAGATCAGCGTCTTGAGCAATGCCACCAGAATCAGTCAGGAGAAGGTACGCGAGGCGCTTCTGCGTGTGGACAATCCCATCCTGAAGCTTGATACCGTTCACGCCGGCTACATCCAAAAGGTGGACCGACCTGTGGGCCACTACGACATCGGTGAGCAGATACACTGGCTCAAACAGATGGGCCCAAGCATCATCATCCAGACGATGTTCATGCAAGGAAGCCACGACGATGTGGACGTAAGCAATTGCTCGTCTGAGTTCGTCAAGCCCTGGCTGGATGCCCTCCAAGAGATACGGCCTCGCATGGTCATGATCTACACCATCGATCGTGAGACACCGTCTCCGATGCTCCAAAAGGCCACGCACGAACAGCTCGACGGCATAGCAGAGCAAGTAAGAGCCCTTGGCATAGACGTCAGCGTGAGTTATTAGTTCACCTCTCAAAAGAGATTTCAGCATAGTACCAACCTAAGCATCCCCGGCAAAGCATGAAGCGAAGCATATTCGGAACACTGGTCATGATGGAAGGCGTATTCCTACTCCTTTCCGTCATCGTCTCTCTCCACTACAAGTGGACAGCGGGAGAGAATGACTGGATGCCCTTGGCCCTGACTGCACTCATATGCTTTGTGATAGGAGGTATGGCCCGCTTTGTATTCAAGCCTAAGAAGGAGACGGCGCGACTCACCAGAGCCGACAGTTTCATGGTGGTCACACTGTCCTGGGTGGCACTTACCATCCTGGGTACCATACCCTTCCTCATGATCTTGGACATCGACCCTGCCAGTGCATTTTTTGAGGCGATGAGTGGTTTCACCACGACTGGAGCCACCGTGCTCAGCGGTCTCGACTCTATGCCACACGGACTGCTCTTCTGGAGAAGTCTGACTCACTGGATGGGCGGTCTCGGCATTGTGGTGTTCAGTTTTGCCCTTCTGCCCACCTACGACATGAAGAACAGCAATGTATTTTCAGCCGAAGTGACGGGCATAGGATTGGACAAGCTGCGTCCCAAGATAGGCAGTACGGCCCGAAGGCTTCTCGCCATCTACCTTTTCCTTACCCTGGCCTGCATGGTAGCATACTGGATAGGTCCTATGAATCTTTTTGATGCTGCATGCCACGCCATGAGTACCATCGCCACAGGAGGCTTCAGCACGCACGACCGTAGCATTGCTTTCTTCGGTTCTTCGTATCTGGAGTATATTGGTGTCGTCTTCATGCTCCTGGCCAGCATCAACTTTTCCCTCTACTACTATGCCAGCATCAGACGCTCCAAAGTGTTGTGGAACAATGAAGAGATGCGGACCTTCCTGGGCATATGGATCTTTGCCGTAGCTGTATATCTGGCACTCTTCATGTGGGCTCCCGTACCCGAAAGGGCACTGGCTACCCTTCCCCCTGAAGGCGAAGCCCAACTTCGCACAGCCCTCTTCCACACCACGAGTGTCATGACCACGACAGGTTTCCAGGGACAGTATTTCGACTACGTATCCTGGGGCGATGCTTTCTGGATGCCCACCATCGTCATCATGGGTATAGGAGGCTGTGCAGGAAGTACGGCTGGAGGTTCGAAGGTCATCCGTATGATCATCTGCGCCAAGAGTGTGCTCAAGGAGTTTGTGCTCCAGCTCCATCCCCGTGCCGTACGGAGCATCAAGGTAAGTGGGCAGGTCATTCCCGACGACAGAGTGCGTCGTACCCTTGCCTTCGTCTTCCTCTACGTCCTGCTCGTGATCGGCGGTATGGTCGTATTCAGCATCCTCGGCCTCGATGTCGACACCAGCATCGGTAGCTGTATCTCCATGCTGAGCAATGTAGGCCCCGGCACCGGACAGGTCGGCCCTGCCAACAACTTCGCACACGTGCACTGGTTCAGCAAGCTCCTCATGAGTTTCTACATGCTCGTGGGACGTCTGGAGTTCTACACGGTGCTCTTCCTCTTCATGCCAAGTTTCTGGCGGGAGAGAAGCAAAGTGTCTACCTCACATGCCTAAGTCCAGACACCACATATAGTTCAAGTATATATCATCTCAACCATACTATTTGCATACCCACTTTGAAGACGTCGCTCATCATCATATTACTGGCACTTCCTACGCTTCTGCAAGCGCAGGAAAAGGACGTGGAGGTCAACTCCATTCCTGAAGTGCGTCTGGACGCAAATAGCGTGTACGCCTATGGTAGCGGACTGAAACTGCAATTCTTCCGCTACAAGGAGCCTGAGATGTATCAGGGAGAACTCATCTGGAGCTATCTGATGCCCGAATTGCCCGTGTATCCTCCCATCAAGTTTAAGAACGAGAAGCAACGTGCCAAATACAACAAACTCATCCAAAACGTCAAGCGTACCCTTCCCATTGCACAGCGTGTGAGAAGTATGATCGGTGAGACCTACGGTATGCTTGAGATGCTTCCCGATGAGAAGAGCAAGTCGGCCCACATCAGCGCTGTGGAGAAGAGCATCAAGGAGCAGTTCACACCAGAGATGAAGAAGCTTACCTATTCGCAAGGCAAACTGCTCATCAAGCTCGTCGACCGTGAGTGCAAGCAGTCATCCTACGAGATCGTCAAGGCCTTCTTCGGTCCCACCAAGGCTGCCTTCTATCAGATGTTTGCCTGGACCTTCCGCTCAAGTCTGAAGAAGGAGTACCGCCCTGACGACGACGACAAACTCGTGGAGCGCGTGGTACGCCAGATAGAGACAGGACAGCTCTAAGGGGAAATGGAGAATTAAAAATTAAGAATTAAGAATTGGGGAGCTGGATTAAAGAAGAGCAGAGACAATCAGAAAAAAATACAAATCGTCGTGTAGCAATGAATGTTTTCCGATATATAAGTCAGTGGGTAGCCCAGGTGCTCATCGCTCCCATACGCTTCTATCAGCGCTACATCTCTCCCCTCACGCCTCCTGCCTGTCGCTTCACGCCCACTTGTAGCCAGTATGCCATCGAGGCACTACGCAAGCATGGTCCCATCAAAGGCCTGGCACTGGCCATTTGGCGCAT
This sequence comes from Bacteroidaceae bacterium, assembly GCA_045617275.1. Taxonomy (GTDB): domain Bacteria; phylum Bacteroidota; class Bacteroidia; order Bacteroidales; family Bacteroidaceae; genus Physcousia. Next base: position 8,829 of record JAZLII010000081.1, on the reverse strand, counting down.
CCTGCGCTGCAATCCCTGGGGAGGTAGTGGCTACGACCCTGTACCGTAGGACGCATCCTCCACGACTCTCACGAGTAGCTTCCTGACCTTTTCTTCCACCACCTTCGTATCGTAGTGCTCCGACGTGAGCCATATGAAAGTAAGAGCCATGCCCCGACCCTCGGGTATGGTGGAGAGTAGCTGATGCTTGTTGAGGCGGTATGCCTCGCGTATCTGGCGCTTCACACGGTTGCGATCGACGGCGTGCTTGAAGTGGCGCTTAGATACCGATATCATCACCTGTACGGGAGCCGTAGCACCAGCCATGCTGGCCATCTGCTCCTCGCTCAAGGGCATAAAGACGGCCCTAATCGGATAGGCAGAGAACGATTTGTTTCCACCTGCGAAAAGGGCCTCTATCACCTTATGACTGCAGAGGCGCTCTGCTTTGCCAAAGGTACATTTTGCTGTCATTCAGCGCAAAATTAGTCGTTCAGTTGTTTAAGATAGTTGTTGAGTGCCATGGTGATACTCGGACACTGTGGAGTGGGTGCTGCCACATCTACGCGCAGACCAACCTCCTGGGCCGACTTGGTGGTGGTAGGACCAAAGGTCACGATGGCTATGTCCTTCTGGTCGAAATCGGGGAAGTTCTTCTTCAGCGAGTTGATACCGCTTGGACTGAAGAACACCAGCATGTCATAGTCGAATGCCTCACCGGGGGTGAAGTCATTGCTCACGGTGCGATACATGAAGCATACCGTGTGCATCAGCTTCTTGGCCTCCATCATTTCGTGTATCTCGTCGTTGTGCACATCGCTCAGAGGCACCAGATACTTCTCCGTCTTGTGCTTTACCATGGCGGGAAGCAGATCGTCGATCTTTCCCGTCTGTCCGAAGAACACCTTACGCTTGCGATACTGCACATACTTCTGGATGTAGAGTGCTACGGTCTCGGTGATGCAGAAGTACTTCATATCCTCAGGAATGGTCAGTCGCATCTCCTTGGCCAGACTGAAATAATAGTCTATGGCATGGCGACTTGTAAATACCACTGCTGAATAGTCCAGAATGTTGACGCGCTGCGCACGAAACTCCTTGGCAGGGACGCCTTCTACCTTGATGAAGGGACGGAAAACAAATTCCACACCATACTTGGTCTCCATTTCTGCATAGGGGTTCTTTGCATTGGCAGGCTGGGGCTGTGAAACAAGAATTTTCTTTATCATGATCAAGTGTTATCCTCAATCCGAAGAGATTGATCGTTTTACGTAATGGGCACTAACGATACGCAGATTCACAAGGAACCCGCGTTTTCATGGTGCATTGTATTTTTGTTACTATTTGGCTACGAGATTGCTGCCCCAGTACATACAGTAAAACCACAATGCCGATAGGGGTAGAACTTCGAGCGTGCAAAGGTACGCAATAAAATGCAAAAAACCATAAAAATGGGGGAAAAAGATGCGTTTTGTGCACGGAATGACTATCAGGCGCAGCAAAGCATAACATATCGTCACGGCCAACACGACGACATCGAGCGGAAGGTGATAGAAGATGGCCACGCAGGCCAAGACGTATATCACGGCACTCTCGAAAGTCAGCATCAGGTAGAATCCTTCCATCCACTGAGTGCGCTCACGACGCTCAAAGAATATCCAGTTGACAAAGCAGTAGAGTAGCCATCTGAGCAAGTGATAGCCAGCCAGACCTCCGATGCATAGCAAGAGGATGGACCATATGTAGTATCGGCTGACCTCCAAGTCGTAGACACTGCAGAGGTAGGTGAAGAGCATGAGTCCGCTCGATGCCACCAGCACCAGCGAGCATATCCAAGGGAGAAAGCGCTCTCCGTTGGTCTTCTGCCCGGGTTTCTCTTCCCGATTGGTAGGCAGGAAGAACTTGCGTGAGGCTTTTCCGATGAACTTACGCTGATGACCGATGCAGAGAAGCAGGGCCAGAAAGCAAAGCAATACCAGCCCCATCACCCACACATCGTTCAGCGGTGTATATTCCCTGATAGTTCCCACGATTGGCGTCTGTTATTTTGAATACTTACTATATGGCCGCAAAGCGTCGCACACTGGTGTCCCACTGTGGGGTGGTGGTGAGCATGTCGAGCGCCTCTTCTGCCGTACGGGCCACTCTCCAGATGTCGGCATGCTGCACACGCATGAAGTTCTCGTCGATAGCCTTCTGAAGCAACTCCAGCAATGTGTCGAAATAGCCATCCACATTGACTAGGATGATGGGATTGAGATACAGTCCCAACTGCTTCCAGGTGATGATCTCAAAGAGTTCGTCGAAGGTACCGCAGCCACCAGGCAGGACGATGGCTCCATCGGTCATGTCTGCGATAGTCTTCTTGCGTGTGTGCATACTGTCAGTGACGATGAGTTCGGTGAGTCCCGTGTGGTGCCAGTTCTGGTCTACCATAAACTGCGGGATGACTCCCGTCACTCTTCCTCCAGCCTCAAGGCAAGCATCGCTTGAGGCTTGCATGAGCCCCATATTGCCTGCACCATTGACCAGGCCAAAGCCACGCTGGGCCAGACCTCTTCCTATCTCTCGTGCTGCCTCGAAGTAGCACTCCTTGATCTTCGTACTTGAGGCACAATATACGGCTATGTTCTTCACTGTGAATGTTCGTTTTTCCGTTTGTCAGACTACTTCTTCTTCAGCACTGCCTGGATCTTCTCCACATAGTCGAGCTTCTCCCAGGTGAAGAGCTCTACCTCGATGTCCTTGACGGGATCTGCGTTGTAGCGACTCTCAAAGTGCTTGACCACGGTCTTGGGCTCTCGTCCCATGTGTCCGTAGGCTGCGGTCTCCTCATAGATGGGGTTGCGAAGCTTGAGACGGGTCTCGATGGCACGGGGAGTGAGGGTGAAGATGGTGGGGATGAGACGTGCCAGCTCACCGTCGGTCATGTCCACATGGCTGCGTCCGTAGGTATTGACGTAGACACTCACGGGCTCTGCTACACCGATGGCGTAGCTCAACTGTACCAGCATCTCGTCGGCCACACCGGCTGCTACCATGTTCTTGGCGATGTGACGTGCGGCATAGGCTGCCGAGCGATCCACCTTGCTGGGATCCTTGCCACTGAATGCACCGCCTCCGTGAGCACCCTTGCCACCATAGGTGTCTACGATGATCTTGCGGCCGGTCAGACCAGTGTCGCCGTGAGGACCACCGATGACGAACTTACCCGTGGGATTGACGTGGTAGATGATATCGGCATTGTCAAAGAGGGCACGTACAGCCTCACTCTTGATGCTGTCCTTCACACGAGGGATGAGGATGGCCTTCACGTCGCGCTCTATCTGGGCCTGCATGGCCTTGTCGGCCTCGTCCTGCGTGAGGTTTTCGTCGGCCAGTACGAACTCGTCGTGCTGTGTGCTGACCACGATGGTATCGATGCGTACGGGTACACCCTCGTCGTTGTACTCGATGGTCACCTGGCTCTTGCTGTCGGGGCGCAGGTAGGTCATCTCCTTGCCCTCCTTGCGTATCTGGGCCAACTCGTAGACCAGACGGTGAGAGAGGTCGAGAGAGAGAGGCATGTAGTTCTCAGTCTCATTGGTGGCATAGCCAAACATCATGCCCTGGTCGCCAGCGCCCTGCTCTTCAGGATTCTCGCGCTCCACACCGCGGTTGATGTCGCCGCTCTGCTCGTGGATGGCACTGAACACACCACAGCTGTTGCCGTCAAACTGGTACTCGGCCTTGGTGTAGCCTATGCGGTTGATGACCTCGCGCGTCACTCGCTGGAGGTCGATGTAGGCTTCCGTCTTGATCTCGCCTGCCAGTACCACCTGACCTGTGGTGACCAAGGTCTCACATGCCACTTTCGACTGTGGATCGTATGCCAACAGCTTGTCCAGCACACCATCACTGATCTGGTCCGCCACCTTGTCGGGGTGACCTTCACTCACACTTTCTGAAGTAAATAAAAAACCCATAATCTTGAATTAAAAATTAAGAATTAATAATTAATAATGTTTATGGGGAAAGAATCTGGGGCAGAATGCATGACTTGCATCTTCAGGCAGATGAGTCTCTGCCCGTCTTCCGCATCCCGTATGGCTATGCAGAAGACCTCTTTGCAAGTCGTTTTAGCATTTTTTACTGTGGTTGCAAGCAGCCCAAATCTATCCACATTTTTAAAATCGAGTGCAAAGGTACGGGTTTTTCCCGAATTTCCCAAGCCTTGGCACTTTATTCTGCCAAAATTCTGCAAAAACGGCTCCACACCCCCTCTCTTCCTTGCTTCATGCAAGAGGGCCGATGGCCGTGCATGAGAGGGGAGAGGCAGGGCACGGAGCCGTCCTTATGAACTGCGCACTCACAGTTCGGGTCACCAGCGCGATCAGTGCAGGTAGTAGGATACGGTGGTGACTACGCGTATCTTCTTGTACTGCGGACGATAGTAGTCCTCGTCGATGGAGAACTGTCCCTGTGTGGCGCTCATGATGCTTCCCAGTCCGCACTCTGCATCCTTGGCAAACTTCTCAGCCACCTTGCGTGCATCCTTGGTGGCCTCTTCCACCATCTCTGGCTTCAGACTGCTCAGGTCCACATAGTCGTACTGTATGCGATAGTCGTTGGAAGACACCTTCACGCCTCGCTTCATCAGTTCGTCCTGATGGTTGAGCAGTCCCATGATGAGCTTCACGTTGCGTGTGGTCACGGTCACGTCGATCGAACCGCCGTATCGCAAGGTTTTTCTCTTCTTCACATTGTCCTCGTAGGCCCAGAGATCATTGATCTCGGGCGAACTGGCAAACATCTCGTCCTCCGAGATACCCTTCTCCTTGAGCAGTGACATCAGCGTGTCCTTCTTCGCATTGAGCTCCACATAGAGTGCATCCTCGTCCATGCCTTCCAGGTCGATCACCATGGGCCATGTCACACGATTGGCCAGCACCTCGCGCTCCGAGAGTCCCTTCACCGTCACACAGCGGTCCTTGTCGGCAAACTTGCCGATACCCATGTACACAAAACATCCGGCCAGTGCCATTCCTGCTGCCAAGATACCTGCTCCCAGCACTTTCTTTACGTCTTCTTTCATTGTTCTTTTTTGTTTTTGCTATTGTTAATCTCATTCTTCGTTTTGCATGGCAAAGATAAGTCTTTCTGGCCACTTTTCTCCACGCCATACTCCTACAATGTACGAACCTCCGGTTTCTATGTACGAAACCAGAGGTCCAATTCATTCTAACCAAACAATATTAACTAATATGCCTTGATACGGAGCCCATCATCAATGTGCCAGGATGCCGATGAGGCTGCCTATCACTGCCGTGGCTACCAAAGCCTTGCCTACGGGACCCAGGCGGTGACGGTGGAAGTGGCGCAGAGGATGGCTGTAGTAGTACTCGGGCTCAAAGTAGGTATCGTAGTAGTACCAGCGATTGCCTCTCAGATAGCCCCAGCGTCCGTCGGGCATATGTCTTACACGTCCTGCATAGGGATCCACCACGTGGCCTCTTCCGCCATACACCTCTACTCTTGCGTAGCGGTCACCGGGGTGGGGCATAGGACGAGCCTCGGGGCGAACGTCGCGACGTACGTTGCGATCGTCGTAGCGACGGTCATCGTAGCGCTCCACGTCGCGGGGAGCCTGATATGTAGTAGCAGGAGCCACGTTGTTGTTATGCCCGCGAGTCACACCGTGCTCGGTCACCACGAAGTCACCACCACCCTGACGCATACCTGCACCACCGTTGCGCTGTGCCATAGCCATGGCGCTCATCATCATCACACTTGCGAAAGCCATTCCTTTCATCCAATTCATCGTCTTCATAATCTTATTCGTTTTAGCGGGTTAAACTTTTCTTTTCTGCTGTCGTCTTCTTGTTTCGACAATGCAAAGGTAAGGCCTTTCCAGGGACTTGCAAACGGAAATTCCCTATCCCTCGGGTGGGGAATCCCTAAACCTCTGAGGGAGATGACTCTCCTCGCGTGCGCATACATTAATATTGTAATTCAACTTTCGCAAGCGTCAACTTGCTCTCGTTGAAAGTGAAAAGTGAAAAGTGAAAAGCGAAATTTCAAAAAAAAGCCGTACCTTTGCACTCGCAAAAGGTAAGAAGACAGCATTTTATGGCAAAAGAATATACCGGAAGGGTAGACTTGCGCAGAAACATACGCACACTCACAGCCCCCATCTTCATCGAACTGCTCCTCGTGACCACCATGGGTGCCACGGATACGTTTATGCTCTCCCAGTACGCCGACGACAGCGTGGCAGCCGTGGGTGTGGCCAATCAGCTCATCACCTTTGCCTTCCTCGTCTTCCAGATCATCAACATCGGCACCACGGTGCTCTGCTCGCAGTACCTCGGTGCAGGTCGTCGCGACATGATGGAGCAGATCACGGCGCTGGCTCTGGGGCTCAACCTTCTCTTCGGCACGCTCATCTCCCTCATCCTCTCCCTGGGTGCACCGCTTCTCTTGAGCTGGATGGGACTGAAGGCCGACCTCATGCAGTACGGACTGCCCTACATGCGCATAGCCGGTGCCTTTGCCATCTTCCAGGCTCTCCATCTCACCATCTCTGCCTCACTGCGAGCCGACAACAAGGCCATCTATCCCATGCTCGTGGTGATGCTGGTCAATGTGGTCAACATCATAGGCAACTACGGACTCATCTTCGGCCATTTCGGTCTGCCGGCCCTTGGCGTGGAAGGTGCTGCCATAGCCACCAACATCTCCCGAGGCACAGCCATGGTGACACTCTTCCTCATCCTCTTCACACGCCACATCCCCCTGCACCGGCTCATCGATGCCGTCAAGGTGCCCTTCAGCCTGCTGAAAGGCGAGATGGTGAAACTCATGAAGATAGGACTGCCTTCTGCGGGTGAGAACATGTCGTACAACGCGCAACAGGTGGTGCTGACCTATTTCATCAACCTCCTGGGCAACGAAGCCCTCACCACGCGTATGTATGTGGTCAACGGGCTCATCTTCGTCTACATCTTCAGCATCTGCATCGCACAAGGCACCTCCATTGTCATCGGGCATCTCATCGGCGACAACAAGTACCAAGCCAGCTACAAGCTGGGATGGTATGCCCTGCGCATGGCCATCACCAGCACCATGCTGCTCAGCCTGTGCTATGCGCTCGCCGGACGTCAGATCATGGACCTCCTCACCGACAATCCGGCCATCATCTCCCTCGGTGCCACCATCCTCATCATCGACATCGCCGTAGAGGTGGGCAAGGTGAGCAACATCTTCTACACCAACGTCCTGCGCAGTGTGGGCGATGTCAACTTCCCCTTCTACATCGGCATCACCATGCAGTGGCTCGTAGGCGTGCTCATCGGATGGATACTGGGTCTGGGACTCGGATGGGGCCTGGTGGGCATGTGGATAGCCATGTTTCTGGATGAAGGCATCCGCGGAGCCATCTTCGTGTGGCGCTGGAAGAGCTGGAAGTGGAAGCGTGGCAGTTTCGTGAGCTAAGCCGTCACCCGAAAATACCCCTTTTCCTGTATGCTTTGCAACGGGAAATCATTAGGGAACGATATACTATCAGGCACACAAGAGGAGGAAATAAAACTAGAATGAACGGAATGAACGGAATAGATTTTTTCTACGATTACTGCGAAGATAAATATTAAATATTCCGTTCATTCCGTTCATTCTAGTTTCTCTTCATATCGCAGTATGCTTTGAAGATCATCCATTCCGTTCATTCTAGTTTCTTATACTTCCACCATGCCAACAGGTATATAATCGCCAAGAATTAAAATCGTTGTTTTTGTTGTTTTTGTTGGTGTTTCAAAATCTTCACACGAAAACCACAAGAACTCACCATTAAAAATCCGAATTTATTTGCATTTCCACTTGCTTATTTGTAACTTTGTCCGCAAAGTAGACTTACTGCAAAAAAACATCCCCACCATGAAACGTATCATTCCCCTTCTGCTGATGCTGACTCTCACCACTGGAGCATACGCCCAGATAGAGCAGACCGAAGACACCGACAACACCTCCATCGACATGCTCGACAATGAGGAGGAGGCTCCTTCGTACGACGAGAAGATCTTCGAGCTGGCACAGGCTGGCGACCCCGAGGCACAGCTCACGCTTGCCAAGACCTTCGACTTCGGCAAACCGGAGCAAATCAACAAGGAAGAGGCCGTGAAGTGGTATCTGGCTGCCGCAGAGCAAGACAATGCAGAGGCACAGTATCTGCTCTCCACCCACTTCTTCCGTGGAGACGGGATAGAGCGCTCACTCTCACAGGCAGTCAAGTGGTGTCGCCGTTCGGCTCAGTTGGGCGACGACCGTGCTCAGTACTCCATGGGCGTATGCCATGCCAACGGACTGGGAGTCACCAAGTCCATCCTCGATGCCGTGCAGTGGTGGCGTATGGCTGCCGATCAGGGCAATGCCGATGCACAGTGTGAGATGGGAGTATACTGCTCCACCGACGAGCAAGACCCAGAGGCCACTCCCGAGAAGGCCGTAGAGTGGTGGCGTATGGCCGCCGAGCAAGGCCATGCCCGTGCACAAGCCTTCCTGGGCAAGAGCTACTATGACGGCAAGGGAGTGAAGAAGTCCTACACGGAGGCCGTGAAGTGGTATCGCCTCTCCGTGCAGAAGGGCAATGCCACAGCCCAGAACAATCTCGGTGTGTGCTATCTGCACGGCCAAGGTGTGGAGGCCAACGAGGCAGAGGCCGTTCGCCTTTTCCGTCTGTCAGCCAAGCAGGGCCACAGACTGGCCAAGCACAACCTCGAGGCTCTTGGAAAATAACATAGGTAAGGTCTGGGCCAAGGAGGACCCCAGATCCACCCCCTTGTCTCTCTTCTGAGTCTCATCCCCCCCTACGGC
>JAZLII010000080.1:0-7360 GCA_045617275.1 Bacteroidaceae bacterium | reverse complement strand
TGATGGCTACGAAGGGACGCTTGATGTTGCTCAGTACGTTGTCTACAGCCTGTACCTCCTTCTCCATGAGGTAGCCGAGCATCTTGTTGTCAGCGTCGAAGTAGTCAGCGATGACAGCGGTAGAAGCGTGCTTGCGGTGTGCGGTACCGAAGGCATCCATTACGTAGCAGTCAGCATAGCTTGCGAGAGTCTTAGCGAACTCCTTCTGGCTTGCCTTCATGGCCTTCTTAGCCTCCTCGTATGCGGGATCCTCCTTGTCGATACCTACGGGCTTACCCTCCTCCTCGGGATAGTAGCGCAGGTTCTCGAGCAACAGTACCTCACCGGGCTTCAGGGCAGCAGCAGCCTCCTGAGCCTTAGCGCAGTCGGGAGCAAACTGAACCTCTGCTACGCCGAGAGCAGCAGCCACAGCCTCCTTGATCTGACCCAGAGACAGCTCGGGCTTAACCTTGCCCTTGGGCTTACCCATGTGGCTCATGATGATCAGGGCACCACCCTCGTCGAGGATGTGCTTCAGAGTGGGAACTGCACCGCGGGTACGGGTGTCATCGGTGATCACGCCCTCCTTCAAGGGTACGTTGAAGTCTACACGAACGATTGCCTTCTTACCGGCAAACTTGTACTCGTTGATAGTCATTTTTCTTTAGTTTTTTATTATGTTAATAATACGTTGTTTTTCGCAAGAATGTGCCTTTACCACCGCTTGGTGTAAGACATAGTCTTATTCTTTGGCAAAATTACTGCTTTTTACTGTCTTTAGCAAATTTTCGGGCACAAAAATCCTTCAATCCGCACGTTTCGCAGCGTGGCTGTCGGGCTGTACACACGTAGCGGCCGTGCAAGATGAGCCAGTGGTGGGCCGTGGAGACGAGCGGAGCGGGCAGGTTGCGGGTGAGTTCGCGCTCCACGCTGAGGGGTGTGGTGCACGAGGCAGGTACGAGTCCGATGCGGTGGCTGAGGCGGAAGACGTGCGTGTCTACGGGCATGCAAGCCTTCTGGAAGATCACGGCCTGGATCACGTTGGCCGTCTTTCTGCCCACGCCGGGCAGACGCTCCAGTTCCTCTCCCGTGCTGGGCACCTTGCCGCCAAAGTCCTTCAGCAGCATCTGGGCCATGCCCACAAGGTGCTTCGCCTTGCTGTTGGGATAGCTGATGCTCTTCACCTTCTCCAGCACCTCCTCCACGCTCGCCTCTGCCAGGCTCTCAGGGGTGGGGTAGGCGGCAAAGAGGGCGGGCGTCACGAGGTTCACCCGCTTGTCGGTACACTGGGCGCTGAGCATCACCGCCACCAGCAGTTCGAAGGACGTGGAGTAGTGCAGTTCGGTCTCCGCCACCGGCATCGTCTCCTGGAAGTAGGCGATGAGCCTCTCGTATCTTTCTTTCTTCTTCATGTTCTCGTGGGCTTTGTCCATGCAAAGATAGGAGTTTTTGGGTAGTTTTGCAATATATTTTGTGGGATTTCTTGCATCTGTCGCAAAAAGCATCTAACTTTGTTGTCTCATGACCAAATATTGACCAGAAGACATGTTCCGACACCTCTTATATATACCTTTTCTACTCTTTGTATGCATCCTCCCTCTCCACGCGCAGCAGTGGTTGCAAGTGCACCATCAGGACCGTGGCCACGACTGGGTGATGCCCTTCCGTCTTGCGGAGCTGGGGAGCATGCGAGTGAGCGAATATCCCTATCAGCTCCATCTCGACCTCGTCGATGCCGAAGGCACACCCACGCAGCAGATCAGCCTCACGCTCGACGATGCCCTCGACAGCCTCACGCTGGCAGCCAGTCTGGAGGACGAGCAGAAGGGACACAGCAAGTACGAGGTGTTCACCCTCCACGTCCACACCCTCGACGCAGAGCCCATAGAGGAGAAAGAGCTGTGGGTGCCCTGCCACTTCTCGCTCGACGGTCGTGGACAGTACAGCCACTATAGCGGTACGGGACGCATCCGTGGTCGTGGCAACAGCACCTGGGAGTGGTACGACAAGAAGCCCTATAAGTTCAAGCTCGATGAGAAGAGCAAACTCCTCGGGCTGGAGAAGGCACGCAACTGGAACCTCCTGGCCAACTATCGCGACGTCACCGACATGATGAATGTCTACGCCTTTGAGTGTGCCCGGAAGATGGGTATGCCCTTCACCAATCATAGTCGTTTTGTTGAAGTTTTTCTCAACGATGACTACATCGGCGTGTATCAGCTTACCGAGAAGCTGGAGGTGGGCAAGCACCGTGTGGATATCGACGAGGAGAAGGGCATCCTCCTGAGCTTCGACCTCGACGACGGACACGACCTCTCACCCGGTGCGGGCGACAATTTCTGGTCGAAGGTCTATGCCCTTCCGCTCTGCGTGAAGCATCCCGAGGAGCCCACCCAGGGACGCCTCGACAGCATCCGTGCCGACTTTGCCGTGCTGGAGAAAGCCGTCTCGCAGCACAACTTCCCCCTCGTGGACTCCCTGATGGACGTGCGCAGCTTCATCTCCATCCTCCAGCTCCACGAGTATCTCTACAATGTGGAGATAGCTGCTCCGAGAAGCCTCTATATGTTCAAGGACGCCGGGGGCAAGTACACCTTCGGTCCCGTGTGGGACTGGGATGCGGGCTTCGACTTCGAGTGGAGCAATATGTACACCGGTCACGACTATTTCGCCTCCCATCGCCCCTTGCTTTACGGCACCCAGCCTGCCACTGGGCAAGGCGCTTCCCACCGCCTGAGCGGATTCTGGACCGACCTCTTCCAGAATGCCGACTTTGTGGCACGCTACAAGCAGCAGTGGAAGGAGGTGAGCGACTCACTCCTTGAGGGTGGTGCGTGGGATGAAGTAAATGCTTATGTTGCAGCACTTTCGGAGGGTGCCTCCATGCGCGACATCGCCCGCTGGCCCATCCCCGGCAAGACGCCCGAGGTGGAGACTGGCAAGATGCACGACTGGCTCACGCAGCGCCTTGCCTATCTCAATAAGGTGGTGGCTGCCTATCCCGACGGCGAACCCTTCCATCCGGGAGAAGCCGGCGACGAGATCACCTATCAGTACAGCAAGGATGGCGTCACGGTGACCTGTCCCGTGAAGGCCTCACGCGGATACGATCAGCAGGGTATGATAGAGCTGTCCAAGGAGGATATCGTGAGCCTCATGGGTGTCACGCCCAATGTGCTCGTGCCCCTCAACTCCGACGGAACGCAGGGGCGCAACACGGCTGCCGGCACCTATGGTGCCTGGTTTGATGCCTCAGGCAACACCAACGATTGGGCCCGTGGCCACGTCTACATAGAGTCCTCAGAGCTCTTCACCTGGCACTTCGGTTGCCATCCCGACAACTGCCGTGCAGGCGACAGGCACACCGTCAAGATGCAGTTTGCTCGCAATCGCAAGACCTTCACCGTGACGGTTCATTTTGTGGTGAAGTGACGTAGGGTGAAGAAATAAATAACTAGAATAAACGGAATGAACGGAATGGCTTTTTTCTGTGCTTGCTGCGAAAATAAATATTAAACATTCCGTTCATTCCGTTTATTCTAGTTTCTTTTATATATCTTATTCCGTATAGTACTTCACGATCCTTCTTATGGCGCGGTCGCACACGGGGCAGAAGATGGGGGCCTCGTTGATCTTCATGCGGCACTCCTGTACGGGGCGGTACACACCCTTCGACTGGTAGCCTCCACCCTCGTATACACCCACCTTAGTGTAAAGATCTTCCCCGTCAGGCTCGGTGATGGTCCCCCCATTGACGATGCGGGGCTCTGCGGGTGCGGGCTGACCCTTCTTCGCCTTACCCTTCTTTGAGGGGGGCTGTGGGGTGGGGAGCATGTCCTTCCACTTGCTGTCGAAGTTCACCAGCGTGGTGAGGTTGGGCTCCCAGGGCTCTGTATCGGCGGGATACATCGTCTCGTACTGGTCGTCGTAGAAGTACTCGTCGCCCAGACCTCCGAAGCTGTGGCCAAACTCATGCACGATCACCGGTCGCGTCTTCACGTTGTGGGCGGAAGACATCATGTAGCTGTTGTAGATGCCGCCACCGCCGTAGTTCTCCGTGTTGGCCAGGATGATGATGTGCTCATAGGGGATGCCCGAGAGCAGGTCGTGTACGCGCTTGAGCTTCAGCGTGGTGAGGTAGCGCTCGCTGTAGAAGGTGTCGTAGTTGCTTCCCATGGTCGTGTTGACCCAGAGATTCTTGTGAGGGATGCTGATGCCGCTCTCCTTGGAGGGGGAGAAGACGGCGATGAAGTTGAACTTATCCTGCAGCGACTTGAAAGGTTCGTGTGTGAGGAACGACTCCGTGGCCATCTTGCAGTCCTCCCAGAAGGTGTCCATGTCCTTCTCTGTGTAGCCCTCGGCGAGGATGGCCACGTCGATGACCTCCTTGCTGTCTCCGCCCTGGTGCACGTACTTCCAGGGTGTCTGTCCGGTGGTGCCTATCTGTCGGATGAGTATGTCCTTGGGGTCCACGCGGTGCGTGAGGCTGGCGGAGACGCGGTTGTGCGTATCGGTCAGCGTGATGGTCACGTCCACCGGTTGCTTGGGGAAAGGCATCAAGAAGACGTTCTCAAACGACTTCTGCACCTTCGTGGCCTCCTCGCTCGACTGCCACTCCTGGAAGAGCGTGCTGAAGGAGTATCGGTAGATGGTCTTGCCTGAGTCGGGCAGTTTCACCTCGATCTGTCCGTTGCCGTTGAGCAAGAGGCTGTCCAGATTGTGTCGGCGGCCATACCAGCCAGGGCTCTGACTCAGTTCGTCGAGCGAGATCTGCTGGGTGCGGTTGGTGCCGCTGAAGTTGTAGTCCAGACGCAGGGTACGGTCTTCAAAGTGCTTGTCGAAGTCCTGTGCGCTTGCAGCGAGCGTCAGCATGGCGCAGGCTATGGCGAGAAGTGTGTGCTTGATATGCATGGGGGTTTGGGGGTTATGAGGTTATGGGGTTGTGAGGTGTGCTATCACGGTGCAAATTTAAGTATTAATAAGGTAAATGGCAAATTTTCTTGTTTTTTTTCCATCCTTGGCGTTAAACCTTTTTCTTTTGGCTTAGTCTATCTATTTAGACAACAGAGTCATACGCCTTCGCCCAGCAAGGTCCACGAGGTGCTGTAAGTTCGATTGTCGGAAGAATGACAGTTCAAAAAAATGTTTAACTAAAACTATATTACGATCATGAAAAAGATTCTTTTCGCCCTCGTGGCAATGTTTATGACTTTGAGTGTTTCTGCACAGTTCCAGGGTGGTGGCCAGCGTCAGCAGATGACTCCTGAGGATATGGCAAAGCGCCAGGCCGACCAGATCAAGGAGACTTGCAAGGTAAACGACGATCAGTATAAGAAGCTCTATGACTACTTCCTGGGCGAGAGCAAGGCTCAGACCGCTCGTATGGACAGCATCCGTAAGGCTATGCAGGCAGGTGGTCAGCAGACTCAGCCCGGTCAGCGCGGTGGTTTCAACCGTGAGGAGATGCAGAAGCGTCAGGAGGCTCAGCTGAAGGTGCTCAAGGGCATCCTCACCGAGGAGCAGATGGCAGCTTACACCAAGGCTCAGGAGGAGCGTCGCGCTCGCATGGGTCAGCGTCAGGGTGGCCAGGGTGGCCAGGGCTTCGGTGGCCAGCGCCGTCAGCAGCAGAACTAATCTCTGCTCCGCTTTTTCTCAAGCAACTTTTTGCTCACCCACACATATGAGCGAGAGGGCTGTTCTCCCTGTGAGGCGGCCCTCTCATTTTTTTGTCCTTGCCAGTTGTTTCCCTCTGCTTTCGAGTGGCCCTATCTTCTTCTAGAAGTCATCCTCGCTGATGCCGTACTCGTGGCAGATGTACCTCACTGCCTTGGGCGGCAGTAGCCTCTGCCCGCGCTTCACGCCCATCCTCTCCAGCACGCCCTCCCTTGTGGCGAGCCATCTTCGCAGCGTACTCGTACTCACACCCGCTGCCCTTGCGATCTCATTCTTAAAGTATGCTTTCATAGTTAAGTTCTGGTTTTCTTTCCTAAGTTCCTAATTTCCTAAGTTCCTAAGTTCCGTTAGTATTGTCTCCCTCTCCTTCATCCTCAGGTACTCCTCGTAGCTCACATGCGCCTTCCTCTGCTCCTCGTAGATGCGCTCACGCTCCTGCTGCTGCCGCTCTCTCTCATCGGCCGCTATGCGCTGTCGCTCCAGTTCCTTCTGCCGCTGTCGCTCCTGCTCCATGGCGAAGTTGCGAGCCGAGGGGTAGTGCTGTGCCCTCTGCGCTGAGGCCCTCTGGAGCTGCAGGTAGTCGTTCCTGCGCTGCCTCACCCACTGCCTGAGCAGAGCCTTCCAGCTGTAGATCTCCGAACCGTCCCTGAGGCACCAGCCCCGCGCCTCGTACTGGTCGAAGAACTCCTCCGCCTCAAACGTCTCCACCTTCCGCTCGGCATGGTAGGCGACGACTTCCTCCAGGGTGGGAGGTGCAAACTGCAAGATGCGCGTGCGCATCACTGCTCTGCTCTGCTCATTCTTCTTTTCCATTTTCTTCTTTTTCTATAAAGGGGTCTGGGGGGAAACGTCTTTTTCTTCTTTTGCTTTTCTTCTTACGTCGCTTTTCCGGCCTTTTGGGAGTGAAGGGGGCATATGCCCATGAGGGCGATGTACTTGGCGCTCCCCCGTATGATCTGCAGGGGATGCATGGTGTGGTGTGCTTGCATCATAGTTGTCTTTTTCTTCTTGTTCTTTTTTTTTTGTACCTTGAAATAAATTTACAAGGCACGGTGACTGATTGGGTTCATTCTCTCTGTATCTTGTTGCTTCGAAGCCTTGACGGTGCCGCCCTTAGGTCATGCGCGTGACTCAGCCTTGTCATGCGCATGACTCGGCTCTGCCATGCCGGTGACCGGCGGTGGTCGACGGAGAGGAGGGTGCGGAACCTGTGGACGGAGGTCTCTTTGGAAAATCTATCATGAAAAACATTTACATCACGTGCGCCATCTTGTATGGTATGTCCGGTCCGCTACCCATCCTCTCTGTGACACTGCAAAGGTACAACAGGAAAGGGCGAAATGCAAGAAACGCGATATGGAGAAAAGTGGAGTAAAAGTGGAATTCCACATAATTCCACATGCCCCCACACTGCAAAATGGCAAAAAATGAGTTTTTCATGCATAATATTTGGACGTAAAAAAAAAAACGGCTACCTTTGCCGTACAAAGATATAAAGATAGGATATGGAAGCAACGGTATTCAATGACACGCAACTGCAACTGCTCAATATGTTCAAGTTCAGCAAGACGCAGGAGGAGGTCGATGATCTGAAAGCTGTCCTTTTGGCACATTATACCAACAAAATGCAGGAAATGGCCGACCAGATGTGGGATGATGGTCTGCTCGGCAACGAGGCAATAGAGGGCATTCTTTCCGAACACCTGCG
>JAZLII010000079.1:0-10152 GCA_045617275.1 Bacteroidaceae bacterium | reverse complement strand
CCGAGGGCCTGACCGGCGCTGATGCTGTCACCGTAGTGGCGACCTACAGCCTTGCCTATGGCGAACTGTATGAGGCAGACGGCGAGGGGGGAGATGAGGAGGGTCCAGAGCACCCAGCCTGAGACGGTGCTGTGGTGGAGGTTTTGGAGGGTGACGCCGGTGACGATGGCGAGGTTGGCACACCAGATGTAAAAGCCGAGATTGCGGTAGGTGTTGAGCTTCTTCACAACATCGGGGATGACACGGCGCGAGAGTAGGGCCAGGATGAGGGGTACGACGAGTACGAGGGTGACGTTGCGGAGCACCATGAGCATGGTGGAGAGGAAGGTGATGTCGGCCTCACGCTCTACCATGGGGAAGAAGAGGGGGATGATGATCATCGTGACGACATTGGCTATCATCGTGAAGACGGTGAGCGAACCGATACTGCCACCGAGCTTCTCCGTGACGACAGCGGCGGCGGAGGCGGTGGGGCAGATGAAGCAGATGAAGATGCCCTCGAGGATGAGCTTGACATCGGGATTGTCACCAAAGAGGAGTATAAGGCCCACGACAGAGGCAGAGATGCAGGTGCGGACGAGCTGGATGACGAAGTGCCATGTGCGAGGGCGGAGCTCGTGGAGCTTGATCTTGCAGAAGGTGACGTAGAGGATGGCGAAGAGGCCGATGGGGAGCCACTCGGACATCCAGGGGCCGAGGATGTCGCCACAGGGCTCCAGCACGGGGACACGGGCAAAGAGCTCATAGCCCAAGGCACCGATGCCCATGGCGAAGAAGAGGGAGTTTTTGCGTATGATATCGAAGGCCCGCATTTTGAGGGGAGAGGGATGAACCCTGCGATAAATCGCAGGGAACGGTGGCTTTACTTTTAGGGGTGCTTGAGAGGTGAGCCCTGCGTAAAAACGCAGGGAACGGTGGCTTTACTTGTTCTTGTTGTAGTACTCCACGGCCTGCTTCACGTTCTCCTTGACGGCACGGGAACTGAGGGTGGCGCCGGTGACGCAGTCGGGCTCATCGTGCTTCTCGACCTTGAGGCCCTCGAACTTGGGGAGGAGGTTTTTCTGCACCTGCTCGAAGAACTTAGGCGTCTCACGGTTGGGCAGAGCCTCTACCTTCTGGATGACGCCCTTCTTGATGGTGACGCTGAGTGGGGTGGGACCACGGAAGCCACGCTGGTTGGTGAGGGAGGTGGTGTTGATGACATAGATGCCACCTTTCTCCTTGGTCATGATTTCGGCAGGGGTGGTGGGCTGAGCCTGTGGAGCAGTAGTGCCATCGGGGTGTCTCTCAGCAGGCGTGCGCTGAGGTCTCTGACCCTGCACCTGAGTACTGAGCATGAGCAGGGTTGCGAAGAGGAGGAATGAGGTTTTCATGAGAAACTTATTTTTTGTACGTCCCGTCAACGGGACGAAGGGTTTGAGCGATAGGGTGACATTTCGATTGGGCCCATAGGGCGATATTTCGATTGGGCCCATAGGGCGACATTTCGATTGGGGCGATAGGGCGACATTTCGATTGGGGCCATAGGGCGATGAAATCCAACTAACGTAATGCAAATATAGTGTATTTTTGCTTTCGGTGTACTGCGAAGGGGCGATTTTTTGCGAGTTGGGGTGGGCAATTGGTATCGGCGAGGGGCATAAACCCCCATTTGGGGGATTGCATATACGGAAAATAAACAGGAACTTTGTAAGCGAAAGTATGGAACACAAAATAATCATTGATACCAAATCATAAAATAATATAAGGTTATGAAAAAATCATTTCTACTCGTAGTGTTGGCTCTGATGAGCTACAATACCGAAGTGAGTGCTCAGGGTCTCCTCAAGGGTCTGAAGGACAAGGCCGTGGAGAAAGTGAAAGAGAAAGTGACGGACAAGGTGGAGCGCACCGTGGGTGAGGCTGCCGACCGTGTGCTGGACGGCAAGAAGAAGGACACCGGCAAGTCGGAGACACAGGCCGAGGCAAAGGCCGAGAAGCAAGAGAAAGAGGTGGCAGTGGATGCCCAGAACGTGAAGAGCGACTTCGTGCGTGGCTCCGTGGTGCTCTTTCAGGATGACCTGAAGGACGAGCAGTTGGGCGAGTTCCCCAGCAAGTGGGATCCCCTCGAGGGCAATGCCGAGGTGGCCAGCGTGAACGGCAAGAAGTGCATGGAGCTGGAGGTGAACAACTCCTGGCTACAGCCTCTGATGAGCAACATGGAGAGCTACCTGCCCGACGTGTTCACCTTCGAGTGCGACTTCTTTGTAAGCAAATCGGAGGAGACGAAGGGATTTAAGTTCAACTTCAATCCAGCCAAGGGCAGCGAACTGACTCATGCCTTTGAGATAAGTATCTCCGGTAGCGATGCAGCAGAAATCTACGTGTACTATTCAACTCCTACAGGTGACATGAGAACCTCCAAAGTGAATGACAAGAAGATGAAGCTTAATGCGTGGAACCACCTGGCTGTGTCGTTCAACAAGCGCGCACTGAAGGTGTATCTCAATGATGTACGCATGATCAACCTTCCCAATGTGATGGCTCCCGTCACGATGACGATGAATCAGCTCTCCTGGGGCGGATTTCCCGAGGACAGCAAGCAGTACATCACCAACTTCATGCTCTGCAAGGGTGCCGTGGAGCTCTACGGACAGAAGACCACCGACCTCTCTGCAGCCGAGAAGGCCATAGAGGAGACGGGTAAGTTCGTGACCAACAACATCCTCTTCGAGACCGGCAAGGCTACCCTCAAGCCAGAGTCGATGGCCGACATCAAGATGGTGGGCGAGTACATGCTGAAGAACAAGTCCGCTCGCTTCGAGGTACAGGGCCACTGCGACAACCAGGGCTCCGACAAGGTCAACGATCCCCTCTCGCAGAAGCGTGCCGAGGCCATCGTAGCCGAACTGGTGAAGATGGGCGTGGATGAGTTCAATCTCAAGGCCAATGGCAAGGGTAGCCACGAACCCGTAGCCGACAACGGCACGGAGGAAGGCAGAGCAAAGAATAGAAGAGTGGAGTTTATAAAGAGGTAAGACCCCCTCCCGTCCCCCTTTAGGGGGAGGCTGGATGGGCGAAGCAAAGTGTGCCCATCCGGCTTGACACATACTCGTAGTGAACTCCTTAAGGGGAGCTCATTAGAGCGAAGCTAAAAGCGAGTCCTAAGGGGGGCTGGATGGGCCAAGCTAAGGGAATGAATATAACTAGAATGAACGGAACAGATGGATCTAAGTTTATAGGTGCAAAGAAGAACAAATCGTTCCGTTCATTCTAGTTTCATATTTCATTTTATTGTCTAAATATTTGGTAGTAAGATAGAAAATGTTTAAATTTGCAAAAAAAAGAACAAATAAAGTATAAGAGAAAATCTAATTATTAACTCACAAAACACAAGAGACAATGAAAGCAATTAAGTATTTTGGCATGCTTTTGGCAGCCTTTACACTGAGTTTTACTGCAACATCGTGCGGTGATCTAATTGAAGACGACGATTCTGGAATCGAGATCAAGAAGTCGGATCCTAAGTTTACGAAGAAGACTGCTACAGAACTGGAGGTCTATAGTAGCAATGGTTTCTTTGCCGAGGTATGGTATGCCAAGTTCAATAGCAACAAGGAGCTGGTCCAGATCACTATGAGTTTCACTTACCTTGAGGAAGAGACTGCAAAAGAAGCCGCTCAAAGCTATAAACATGTGTATGATCCAAAGCTTGTGTCTATCAAGGGTAAAACTGTGACGATAGATGCAACCCCTGAGTTCAAGGATGATACTTACGATGATATCCTGGCTTACTTCAACTACTTGGTGACCGGCATAGAGGAATAAAAATAAATCTTTAATTATTAAAAAAAAAACTATTCAAAAGTATGAAGAAAATCATGATTCTGCTCGTTGCGATCCTTGGTTTCGCAGCAAGCGCAAAGGCACAGGATGACAGCAAGATGGCTGCAGGTTTAAATTTTAACGTAGGTGTCGGTGACAGCTATACCAACTTCGGTCTCGGTGCCAAGTACCAGTACCGTTTTGCTTCTCACTGGCGTGCAGAGGCTAGCTTCAACTACTACTTCAAGAAAGATTTTGTAAACATGTGGGACTTCAACCTGGATGCTCACTATCTCATTCCTGTGAAGGGAGTTACCATCTACCCTCTGGCCGGTCTTACACTCCGTGGCACCAAGGTCTCTGTGTCTGTAGGTGATGATGACTACTATTTCGGAACTATTTCTGCTTCTGAGACCAATATCGGTATCAACTACGGTGCAGGTGTTGAGTTCCCCGTAACCGATGCCATCAAGCTCAACTTCGAAGCAAAGGGTGTCACCTGCGGTGGTGGCTGGGGCACACGCGGTGTGTTCTCTATCGGCGCAGCATATTGCTTCTAGACCCCCGAGTTCAATAGGTCAAAGCAAAATAATGATGAAAGGCAACCTGATGGGGTTGCCTTTCTTGTGTTATAGTATGTTTTGCTCCATGGCTACGCGGACGAGGGCGGCGGTGTTGGGGACACCGAACTTGAGCTTGAGGTACTTGTAGTAGGAGTGGACGGTCTCAAAGGCGAGGTGGAGCTCATCGGCTATCATCTTGATGCTGTAGCCCTTCACGATGAGACGGAGCACTTCTCGCTCACGAGGTGTGAGTTCGATGATGTCGGTCTGAGGATTTTCCTTGAGGATGCGTGTGGCCTCCTTGCAAACATAGCGCTCACCCCGCATCACGGCATGGATACCCTCGAGGAGTTCGTCTTTGCCACAAGTCTTGAGTACGTAGCCGTCGGCACCACACTTCAAGGCGCGATGGATGACGGCAGCCTCTGCATAGGTGGAGAGCACGAGGATGCGTACGTCGGGGTAGCGGTCCTTCCATGTGTCGAGGTAGTCGAGGCTGTTGCCATCGGCCAGTCCTACGTCGAGCAGGAGGACGTCGATGTCGGTATTCTCTTCCAGCATGGTCTCACAGCTGGCATTGGATGTGGCATGGGAAATCACCTCAATCTCGCCCGTCTGCTGGAGCATGGTATTGAGGCTGTCGATGATGACCTTATGGTCGTCTGAAATAGCTATCTTTATCATATCGATGGTAAAGATAGTGAGATTTTGCGTGTTGACCATCGTTTGCACAGTAAATACCCCCATTTGGGGGAAAGAGGAAGCGGGCTCGAGGCGCAGCCTCAAAATTGAAAATTGAAAAATGGAAAATTAGCGAGGGATCTCGATGTTGATCTCTGTGCCACTGGATGAACTGCTGATGGACATACGGCCCTGAAGGAGTGATACGCGCTCCTGGATGTTGTGGAGCCCCATGTGTGGGCTCGGGTGGGTGGTGTCAAAGCCTTTGCCATCGTCGGCTACGATGACGGCAGTATACTCCTCGTCCATCATCAGCTGAACCATGATGTGCTGTGCCTCTGCATGCTTGAGCGCATTGTTGACCAGTTCGTGGGTGGCACAGTAGAGCATCACCTCCTGCTGCTCGGACAGGCGCATGTCCTGACCATGATGCGCAAAGCTCACCTTGGGATGTACCTTGCAGAAGTCGCGAAGAGCCGTGGCGAGACCCTTATCCTTGAGCGATGCGGGCATGAGATGATGAGCCACGCGACGCATCTCCTCCGTGGCCTGCTTGGACAGCTCCTTGATCAGCGGTTCGCCTGACTGCATGTGTATGGAGGTAAGGATACCGCCGAGGCGGTCGTGCATGTCGCGTCCCAGACGTGTGCGCTCGTCCACCTCACCTTGCAGGCGAGACTGCATGTTGGTCAGACGGCGACGCTGACGGCTCACGATGATGATGACCACCACCACGATGAGAAGCACGGCGATGAGAGAGAGCAAGAGCCAGTTGTGCAGGCGTGACAAGCGATGACGCTGTGCCAGTTCACGCAACTGTGCTTCCTTCTCCAGTGTCTCGTATCGAACCTCCATCTCAGAGAGTGTGGACTGATACTTTGTGGTGGCTTGATCCTCCATGGTGCTGTGGAGCAGGCGGATGTAGTGCTGTGCCTCTACTGAGTTGCCCAGCGAAGCATAGGCCTCTGCCAGCGTGCGGTACAGACCGATGTTGTGCTGAGGGTCCTGGTCGTTGGTGTCCAGTGCCTTGTGCGCCCATTCTACGGCCTTACTCCACTCCTTAGTCTCAAGGAAGAGGGACGCCTGCTGGGCATAGGCATCGCTTATGTTGGTCAGTCCGTCAGACCGAACTGTCAATGCCAAGGCCTTGTCCATGTATTGCTGTGCAGAACTGAGGTCGTGGAAGCCCAACTGATAGATGCGAGAGAAGAGCACATAGTTGTCGATGAGCCCCTCCAGTTCCTCTTCCGCATGCGCCTCCAGGTAGACATTGCTCTTCTCTGCAAAGTCCAGTGCCTCCTGATAGCGACCCCCATTGAGCGCCGTCATGGCCAGACCCGAATAGGGCCCCGTGATCAAGAGCGAGTCGCCCGTCTCCTGGCCAGTGCGAAGAGCCTGGCGATAGTTCTCCTCTGCCGACTTGTTGTTGCCCAGTTCGAGATAGAGTTCGCCTACATTATAATATAATATACACTCGCTCTCCTTCCACCCGTTGCGCTGGAAGATGGGAAGCGCCTTCTGGTAGTAGTCCAAGGCGAGATGCAGTTGGCCCTGTATGTTGTAGAGATTGCCCAGGGTGCCATAGAGCGAGGAGTAGTTGTCGTCGAGATCCTCCTGTGTGTCGCGTTTGTCCCCCTCCATCTCCTTGACAGCCTTCAGTGCATGGTCGAAGCAATGCTGTGCAGAGTCGTAGATGCACTTGCCGTAGGCCTGCATGCCGAGCATACGCCACGAGTTGAAAAGCGCATTGAGAAAATGATGCTTCTCAGCAAGGTCGATGGCCAGACGTGCATAGTGCGCAGACTTCTCACCGTCAGTCTGCTGGTAGCCGTACATGAGTCCGTCGTAGACCTTAGACAGCTCCTTGCCCTCCAACTTCTTCGTCTTCAGCACATGCTCCAGCGAGTCCACGTGACGATTGCGATGGTCCTTATACTCCGCCCATGTACACAGTGGGAAGATGAGCCACAAGGCGAAGATGTTAAGGCGAAGCGTATGAGAAAGTGTCATATCCTATTTCGTGAAAGAAGAGAAACTTGAATAAACGGTGTGAATGGAATGTTTTTGCTACTTTTTCTTCAGTAAGTTTTAAGCAATCCTATTCCGTCGATTCCGTACATTCCAGTTATGATTTTTTGCTTACTTGAACAACTTAAAGCGGAGGCTGAAAACTACGAGGGAGGTGTTGCCATACTGCTGAGTCTCGCTCCAACCCGTAGACGACTGGCTGGCATTGAAGCCCTGCTGTGACTTGAGGATGTCGCGCCACTCGAGAGAAGCCGTGACGAAGTCGAGGAAGCGATACTCGATACTTGCATTCCAGAGATACTCGCTACGGTTGGCCGAAGGAAGTTCGTAGCCAAATCGACGTGTATACTTGAGGTCGCTCTTACACTTGACGTTGAACTTGATAGGCAAGGTGTACTCCAGGCCGATGTTGGCACCAGCTTGCTGACCCTTTGTAGCCGTCTGCACGTAGTCGCTTTTATTGTAGTCGCGAGAGTAGTTGGCCGTACCTACGAGGATGAGGTTCTTGTTGGTATAGGTGGCATACATCACCGCATCCACGCGATGCCACTTGCTGGCACTCTTCGATGCGTCTGCCTGACCATAGTTTTGCACGAAAGATACGCCGTGGTTGTAACTATAATTGAGTGTACCTACTACGGAGACGTCGCCGATTCCCTTGGTGACAAAGAGATTGGCCGATGAACCCCAATTGCCGTTGATGTTGGTGGGCTTGGTGGTACGTACACCCGTTCGACGGTCGATGAGTGTGAGAGAGGTCATCTGATTGTCGGTACGGTTGTAGTTGGCACTCATGCGCATGAGCGTTCCGATCTGGTACTCTGCACTCATGCGGTGCGTGAAGGCCGACTTCAGGTCGGGGTTGCCCATGCGGATGACCATGGGATTGGAGTAGTCCACCACGTTGGAGATGTCGCCCGGAGAAGGCAGGCTGTTGCTACCATTGTAAGACAGCGTGAGCTTGTTTTTCTCATGATGCATCTTCAACTCCATGCGAGCGTCGGCCAGGTACTGAAGGGCCGTGAAACTGTTGTACTCATGGCGCGTGTACTGCGTGTTGTCCGCCGATCGCGTGGTGGGGTGGGCACGTCCTCGGAGAGTCAGGAGGAGTATCTTGTTGTCGTAGCGCACATTGAGGCTCGGACCGTGAGATACATCCTTGTATCGATTGTCATAATGAAGGCTGTCGATGGGAGAAAGGATGGAGCCAAGGACGTCATTGTAGGTCTGGCTGTTGGTATTGCGACTATAACGGAAGTCGTAGTTCAGACTCAAATTGGTATACTCACCGAAGCGATGGCGGAAACGAGCTTGTGCTGAGGCGTTGTGGCGCTCCGAGGGTGTCTCTATGACGTGGTCCACGATGCGCAGACTGTCGCCCATGAGATAGAATCGCGTCTGCGAAGTGTTGGTCGAGGTGCTCTGGCCGTTGTTGTAGCCATAGCTACCGGAGATGCCAACCTCCGTCTGGCGCTCCTCACCGAAGTACTGCGTGAATCCGCCACTCCAGTCCACGTTTTTGCTGATGGAGCGACTACTATTGCTTGTGTGAGTGGTAGAGATGGAAGCGAAGTCGGTGAAGATGGAATCGCTCGAACGGCTCCAGTTGCGACGGTCGCTTCGAGAGAAATCTACGCGTGTGTTCCAAAACGAATTCTTACCCCAATGACCATCGAAGCGGAAGTTGCCCCCGTAGCTACGCTGTTTGCTACCGTGAGAACTCTCCGATTGCGAGTTTTGCGTGTATTCGGGCAGGAAGAGACGGTTGTACGAACTGCTTCGATAGGCATCACGCCCGTAGTTGTAGTTGGCCCGGGCGTCCACCTTCGTATTGCCCAGTTCCTGCTCGTATGACAAGCCCGCATGTGTGTTGACCTGCGTCTCGATGATACTGCCCGAAGAGGGGATGGTAGAGGTGTTGACGTTGACACGCGTCTGTCCGCCCTTCTTCTTCCAGCGAGTGGCATCCAGTCCGGCTTCCCACTCCTGGAACTTCAGGAGTGTGGCACCGATGTTGGCATTGAGCGTATGCACCGTGTTCATGGCCTCCTTGGTGTTCATGTCCATCACCATGTGCTTGTCGCTCATCACGTCGAGCGTATCGTCGGGCACCTCGTAGACCTTGAGACTTTTCAGTTTGGAGTGAGGCATATTGTGCAAGGCCACGCTCATGTCGTGCTTGAAGAAATTGTCGCCATTGAGACGGATCTCCTCGATGCTACGGTTCATGTACATCAGTTTGCCACCGATGTACTGCAGACCGGGCAGACGACGCACGAGGTCAAGGAGGACACTGCCCGAAGGCATCTCGTAGGCTTCGGCATTGAAGATGACCGTGTCGCCCTTTTGGTAGAGTTTCTGCAACTCCGCCACGACCTCGGCCTCTGCCATGGTCACGGCCTGGCTTTTTAGCACCAGTGAGTCGAAGGCAAGATGCTGAACCTTCTGTCCCATCATCTTGCGCTCCACGGGAGTAAAGTTCTTGTCCACGCCATCCATGCCGATGTAGGATATCTTGACGTGGAGATCGTTGCTCTTCAGGCGCTGACGAAGGAAGATGGGCACGAGGAACTCACCCTTGTCGTTGCTCACTGCCGTGTATATCTCAGCTGTGTCGCCCACACAAGTCACCGTGACCTGCGCGCCGGGCAAGGGGTAGGGTTCGGGTTCGAAGTCGTCGGTAGCAAAGATTTTACCGTTGACCACGAATATCTGCTTGGCAAACATTGAGATAAGCACCTGCACTTCGGGTTTGTTGGCCAGGTCCTTCAGCATGGGCGAATTGAGCCACTCATCGAGATTCTGCTGTTCTGCCTCTAGCTGGGGCTTGCCATTGTTGTCAATGGGAATGCGCCTACGATTGTTTTGCGCCCCTATAAGAGTAGGCATGAGCAGTAAAAAGGCAAAGAGTATCTGTCGCCATGGGAGGCGAGGCGTGTATATAGTAGGTGATGACATTTTTTGTAATTCAACTTCCGCGTAGGCGGGGGTTGTAGGTTTGGGGGTTTGGGGGTATGGGGACCCAACGGAAAACCGTTGGGCACGGTGGTTTTGAGGTATTGGGGTTATGGGGGTA
>JAZLII010000078.1:0-16761 GCA_045617275.1 Bacteroidaceae bacterium | reverse complement strand
ATGGGGCTCACACCATACTGCTGGTAGATGCCCATCATCTCCTGCTGCTTCTTCATGGCGTCCTCTTTGTTGGGGTACTTCTTGCTGAGCTCCTCCATCTTGGGCTTAAGCACGCGCATGCGGGCACTGCTCATGTAGCTCTTCTTGGTAGCAGGGTAGACCACAGCCTTGATGATCAGGGTCATGATGAGCAGTACGAGTCCCATGCTCAGACCCCAGCCGGTGAGCCAGTCGAAGATGTTCAGGATAAACCAGCGGTTGATCCACTTCAGCAGGGGCCAACCCAGGTCTACCATCTCCTCCAGTTCGAGATCCTTGCTGGAGCTGCTCAGTTTGTTGTGGTCCTGCAAGAGATGGAAGTCATTGGGACCGAGGTACATCTGCATGTGTGTGGCCTCCTTGCCCGTGGGGTCAAACTTGGTCTGCATGCGAGCCTTGTAGTATTTCAGGTATCCGCTCTCCTTGGTCAGGGCCTGACTGTGGAGCTTGGCCTTGGTGAAGTCTTCGTGTCCGATGAGTGCTACGCTGAAGAACTGGTTCTTGAAGGCCACCCAGTCGAGGGCCTCCTCGGGCTCCTCTTCGCTGGTGCCGCTCATACTCAGGTCGTCGGTGTCGTCGCCCTTCTCCTTCCACTGCAGTACGGCGTAGCGGTTCTCGAAGTCGTATCCCTTCTCCTGGGCACGGCAGGAGTCAGTCCAGAGTATGTACAGCTTGTCGCTGGTGCTACCCAGGTGCTTGCCCATGTCGGTGGCACGCACATTGAAGTCGAGCATGTAGCTGTCGTCTCTTAGGGTATAGTCCACCATGAGCTTACCTCCGTCGTTGGCGGTGAGCTGCAGGGTGAGGCTCTTGTCTGTCTGCTCCACGGGCTGCCAGATGTAGTCCGTGCTCACGAAGTTCTCGTTCTTTCCGTCCAGGCTCAGCGACATCTCGCTGGTCTCCGGTGTGAGCAGTTTCACCTGCTTGCCCTGCTGGTCCTTGTATTTGCCTTCCAGTTCCACGAAGCTTACGGTGCCGCCTTTGGTGTTGATGCCCACCTTCACCTTGTTGTTCTTCAAGTACACCAGTTCGCCCTCTCCACCACGATGGGCGAAGAAGCACTTGGTGCTGTCGGTCAGTGCGGCCTGTTCTGCCTGCTGAGCCAGGGCGGCTCTTTCCTGTTGTTTCTTCTTCTCTTGCTGAGCCTTTGCCTGCATCTCTTTCTGCTGCTTGGCCCATGCTTCCTGCTCTTCCTTGCTGGGCTGGCTGAAATAGGTGAATCCTATCAGCACGGCCCCGATGAGCACAAATCCTGTGACTGTGTTTTTGTCCATATTGTTATTTTTGTTTTTTGTTTTTCTTCTTTGTAGTTTCTTTCGTTGCGCAGCACGCTCCACGTTGGCCTTCGGTCGAGCCCGCTCTCGCTTACTCGCGGTCTTCATTGCTCATCGCTCGATGTTGACCTTCGGTCGAGCCCGCTCTCGCTCGGCAGAGCATTTAAGCAAGCTTTATGCTCTGCTCTCGCTTACTCGCGGCCTTCATCGCTCAACCTATATATACGCGTCACGTGTGTGCGCATATGCGCATTCGGCTTGCAAAAATACAAAAAAATCCTTAATAAAGGCTCGTGTTGCGGTAAAAAAGCGTATCTTTGTGCAGAAATTAAGTGGAATATGAGAAAGTTAGCCCTTTTCGCGATATTGTCATTGGGTCTTTCTACCATGGCTTTCGGTGGTGGCAAGAGCCAGAAAAAGGTGCGTCCCAGTAAGGATGATACCAAGGCCATACTGCAGATATTGTCTCCTTTTGCCGATAGTCTCATCCATTTGGTATTGGACTACCGTCAGATCAGAAAAGAGGCTGTGGTGGTGAGTCCCAACGTCTGCCTGAGCCCTTATTTCTATCAGATGGTCACCCCCGCTGCGCTCTATCAACAGCCCCTTCGGCAGGCCTTGAGTCTCAACTGGCAGCCGGGTAGCGTGGCAGGTTCTGCTGGGGTGGAGATCCCTCAGATCGTACCCTCTGCTCTTCTGGAGGATTTTGAGCTTTCTCGTCTTTATCATTCTCATCAGGTCCTGAGCGCCATCTATGCCGCTTCGCCTACGCTGGTCACCTATACAGAGAAGGAGATCGAGGAGAGTGGAAGTGTCTTGAAGGATGTCGACGTGCCTATCAAGAGTGAGGCCAAGATGCAGGAGGAGATACAGTTGGCTCAGCTTGAAGAGGAGGATCACGGGGAGGTGATGGCACAGCTTCGCAGACCCAATTTCTGGAAGTTCAAAGGAAGCAATTCGCTACAGCTGACGCAGAATTTTGCCACGGACAACTGGTTCCAGGGTAAGGCCAACCATTACAATGCGTTGGGCATCATCAATATCGAGGCCAATTTCAACAATCAGCGCAAGGTGCAGTGGGACAATCGCCTTGACCTTCAGCTTGGTTTTCAGACCAATAGCGAAAGCGATCAGAACAAGTTCAAACCTACCAACAACCTTATGCGCCTCAACTCCAAGTTGGGTATCAAGGCTGCCAAGAACTGGTTCTACACCTTCAATGTCAAGGCTGAGACACAGCTTGTGCCCAACTATCAGTATAAGAAGCAGAAGGATGAGAATGGGGTAGAGTTTACCAAGCGCAGCGTCATCACCGACTTCCTCTCTCCCCTCAATGTCGATATCTCTGTCGGTATCGACTGGAAGCTCAACAAGAAGCGCTTCAACAGTTCGTTGGTGCTCGCTCCTCTTACCTACAATATCAAGTATGTAGAGCAACTTCCTCTCTCCACCCGTTATGGTGTCGATGAGGGCCATCACACCAAGCATAGCTTTGGTCCCTCTGCTACCTATAAGTTCAACTGGAAGATTGCTGACAATATCAACTGGGATAGCCGACTCTACTGGATATCCAACCTCCACTATACCAATGTGGAGTTTGAAAACACCCTCACCTTTAGTATCAACAAGTACCTCACCAGTAAGTTCTTCTTCTATCCCCGTTTCAACGATCAGAGCACTCGAAACCGTATGCCTGATAGTGATGGAAATCATACAGGTACCTATTGGATGTTCAAGGAATTCTTGAGCCTGGGTATCTCCTACAATTGGTAAAGTCCTCCTCGAATGAAAGGAGGGCATTAATTTTTATTATTACAATTCGATATACATTTTTGGCTATTTCCTGTCTGTCATTTGTTTTGGTTGAGCAGGAGGATGAGTGCTGTGAGGTCGGCCATGTTGACGGTGTTGTTTTCATCCATGTCGCATTGCTTCAGGGGGTGTACGGCAAGGCCGAGGAGGACGTTGACAAGGGCGGTCACATCGTCCTTGTTGATGGTGCCGTTGCCATCTACGTCACCCTTGAAGCTCAGCTGCTTGCCATCGGTGGAGTAAGAGCTATAAAGTTTGAAGTCCACGAAGTCATCTTTTAGTAGAGGGAGCTGTAGATAAGCACTACCTGCTTCCAGAAGCTTTTCCTCTTCGCTTACGTTCTCTACGAAGAGGAATTTGTCGGATTTCCACACCAGCCTGTTCTCTATGAGCGAGCTAGGGGCTACGGTGAGGTCCTTGTCAGTTCCGATGAGGTAGTTCACTTTATTGACTGGGGTCACATCCATGGTGCCCTCTTCGATGATATCATAATAGATTGTAGACGTCGAGTATTTGTTGTGAAGCATGACTGGGGTATTGGCAGGCACGATTCCGTCTGTCAATCTTGCATAGTGTAAAATGCCAGTTGTAGAATGGTAATAATTGTCATAACTGGTTATGATGTATGCATACACATTGGCATTGCGCAACTTCACATCTTTGTCGAAGTAGAATGTGCGGTATTGCTCGCCATCGGGAAGCAGCGTGCAAGGCTTCAGGGGGCGCACCATCTCTGCAGTCCACTGTGTGCTGCAACTAGCAATGTATGCGTTGTAGATGCTATGGTCGATGTAGCAATAGAAGTCATCGGACGCTCCAATGCCGAATTCAGGCGCCAGTGTGAAGTTCTTGGTGCCAATAGTCAGTGATTTCAATCCACTTCCGGAGAAAGCATTTTTGCCTATGCTTACTTGTGTATCTTTCTTGCCAATAAGTTGAGATGCAGTCATACTGGTGCAGCCATAGAAGGCATTGTCACCTATGGATTCGACCGTGCGAGGCATCACAATGTTTAGTTTAGAACAACCAGAGAAAGCTTCCTGGCCGATGGTCTTGAGTGTGGAGGGCATGGATACGGAAGTGAGTTTGGTACAGCCTCTGAAGGCACGTTGATCGATAGTGACAAGATGGTCGAGGACGGTATGTGATTCTCATTCTGCTCTTTACGCTTATAAAAACCCTTACAAGCACCTGCTCGATGTTCTTGTCGTGATAGTTGCTACAAAAGCCAGGGACGATAGTTGCAGAGACTTTGTGAATTCACCTCCACCTCCATATTAGTGTGTAGGGGCATTGAATATCAAGTGGTTGGTAAAGGTGGAGGTGTTTTTCACCTCCACATTGGGAGAGTGTGCTATGATTTTGAATATCAAAGCACTAGCATGCATGCTGCTTTTTGGTGCTTCCCGATTTGTGTAGAGTGGTGTCAGAAATGGGAAGGTGGATGTGCTGCTTTTGAGGCCTGCTCCGGGTACTGTGCTATGCATATATCTTTACATTCTGAGGGTGGCGTTTTGTCCCGGTTTTCGTGTGAAATATTGTATATGAAACAGGAAAGTTTGGCTCGACGACCGAATATAGAGTCAATGTAATGAACGAAAAGAACGAGATAACTATTTTTTACCGCCATTTTAGGCCATCAAAGATCATCTCATGTCCTAGGACTTGAATCGGGTTAAAATGTACTCAAATGGTGGTTAAATTAATGTTCGTTTATCGCCATGCTGGTGACTTCACCTACCAACGATAGGCTGGTATGTGGTGCCATGCGCATGACTTGACTTAAGGATGCGCATGCTTAGCTTTACCGCCAGTTGACGGCAAAGCAAATCGAAGGCGTGATGAGAGCTGAGCCTGCACTCGTATCACTGCAGATAGGCATCGTCAATCCCTGCGACAATGGCTAAAAATGGTGGATAACATACAATTGAATGATTTCTACGTAAAAAAATGTTTGCAGAACCCGTGTAGGTGAAATGCTACCTACACGGACATAACGAGCTATATATCAGCACACTAACCCGTAACCGTGTAGGTGACAGTAGGTATTACTTAAATCCAAATTTGAGTTTGCTTTGTCCGGGGGATAAGCGATACACTACCTAAAACAAAAGCAGGCTCGCTTCACAGCGGGCCTTGCTTTTAGTTTAGTAAGGTTTGTTTCGTTTAAGGTAAAAAGATTGTTTATTTCAGGATAACATTGCAAAATTACTTTCTTTTTGTCAAATATGCAAGCGATTTTTCCGAAATTTTTTCAAAAAATGTATCGATATTTTCCCGAAAATGCCGTATCTTGCTGACTATTTGATACTTGCTTCTCCCTGCTTCTCGCTTACAATTTATAAGCACACATGGACTTACCGGTAAAATATTGTGATAAGTGCAACCATGGCCCGTCAGTGCTTGGTGTCATGGCCCATCAGATATTGTGATAGGTGCAGCTGTGCTCTGTCAGTGCTTGATGTCAGTGGGTTTGGGCGTGATAGCTTGCCATGGCTTGTATGGGCTTCTGAATGGCTTTGCCCATCTTGAGGCCTTCTTGCTCAATGGCGGCTTGGAGCTGTGGTGCGAAACTGTTGACGATGCCACCCACGAAGCAGACTGGGAGGTCGGGTCGCTGATAGTTGAGGATGTTGCGACGGATGAATCGGCGGAACTCATCGGTGACGAGCTGCTGGATGGCTTCATGGTCGATGTGGTGCGCCAGGAATGGAACGAGGGAGGAGAGGAAGAGGTTGGCCTGTGGTTGGCGATAGACTCTGTCGATGACCTCGGTCTGAGTGAGACCCAGTTCGTCGTCGAAGGCTTGGAGCAGCGAGGCCGGCAATTGGCGCTTGAAGACATCGCCCACCAGACGTTTGCCCAGGCAGGCTCCACTGCCTTCGTCGCCCAGGATAAAGCCCAGGGCCGGTGTCTGCTTCACTATTTTTTGTCCGTCGAAAAGGCAGGAGTTGGCTCCGGTACCGAGTATGCAGGCGATGCCCTCCTGATGTCCGCAGAGGGCTATGGCTGCGCCCATCATGTCGCTCTCCACTTGGACCTTGGCCTGTGGGAAATATTCTTGCAAAACATGCTTGACTGTGGTAGAATAGGGCGGGATGCAGCCTGCTCCATAGAAATAGACTTGACTGATGCTACCTTGAAGGCCTTCCTGGGCTTGGGCAATGACCTTGCGGATGACATCTTCCTTGTCGCGTACGGGATTGATACCTGCGGTCTCAATGACAGGACCGATGTGGCTTCCCTCTACGGTGATCCATGAGGTCTTGGTACTGCCGCTATCTGCTATAAGTGTCATGTGGTGGTGGTTGAAGGGTGAGAGATGAGGGAGTCCCCAAGCTAATGCTTGGGGGACGGTGGCTTGAGTGACGAGAGGGTCCTCAAGCTAATGCTTGGGGCATGGAGGCTTGGGTGATGAGGGCCTACTGATCGTCGTTTTGGACGAAGCCTTGGCGGTCTGCGGGGAGGCCGCTCATGATGATGTCGTAGGCTTGTTTTAGTGTTTCTTTCTCAAACTCAATGCCTTTTCCCTTGGGGGGTATGGGCTTGTGGATCTTCATGTTGAGGGGGTGCCACTCCACGAAGGTAAGGCCTTTCTTGGTGCGAGGGTATACGTCGAAGGGACCATCGATGGTGATGGGTACAATGGGAAGCTGCAGTTCGTCGGCCAACTGAAAGGCTCCTCTGCGGAAGATGCCCATGTGGCCAGTGAAGGTGCGTGCCCCCTCGGGGAAGACCACCACGGAGGTGCCGCCCTTGAGTATCTGGCGAGCCTCGTCGTAGGTGCGCTGTATGGCCTTAGGGCCACTCTTGTCCACAAAGATGTGGTGGGCGCTTTCGCAGGCTTTTCCTACCATGGGCACCTTGCGCAGGGACTTCTTCATCATCCACTTGAAGTTGCGCCCGAGGAATCCATAGATGAGGAAGATGTCGAAGGCTCCCTGATGATTGGACACGAAGACATAACTGCTCTTCTTGTCAAGATTCTCGTGCCCTTCCACATGTACGGGAAGGAGGAGCATGTAGCAGAAAAGTCTTGACAAAATATGGAATGGCCAGTAGCCCCAGAAATGGACAAAGCCCAGTAGGGAACCCATGATGGTGAGCAGCGAGAACAGGAATGTGGCTACCAAAAGTATGGGAAATACTATGAGGAGCTGATAGGTGCGATAGAGAAACTTCATGGGTTAACCTTCTTTTTCTGCCGATGCGATGGACTGATTGATTTGATCGATGTAGTCAAGTACCTCCTCGCGTCCCAGTCGGGTCTCAGAAGAGGTGATGAAGTAGGGTGGAAGCTCTTCCCAGTCTTGACGTAGGCGATTGAGATAGAGCTGTATGTTGCATGCCAGTTTGTTCTTGCCCAGTTTGTCGGCCTTGGTGAAGACGATGCTGAAGGGCACGCCGTGCTCTCCGAGAAACTCCATGAACTCAAGGTCGATCTTCTGAGGCTCAAGGCGGCTGTCGACGAGCAAGAAGAGGTTGGCCATCTGCTCTCGACGGAGGATGTAGCCCGTGATCATCTTCTGCAAGCCCTCCTGCTCCTTCTTGCTACGCTTGGCAAAGCCATAGCCGGGAAGGTCAACCAATTGCCACTGATCGTTGATGACGAAGTGGTTGATAAGCATGGTCTTTCCCGGTGTGGCAGAGGTCTTGGCCAGCTTGCTGTAGCCTGTGAGCATGTTGATGAGGCTTGACTTGCCCACGTTGGAGCGACCGATGAAGGCATACTCCGTCTGCTGGCTGTTGGGACACTGTTCCACTCGGGGACTGCTGATGAGAAATTCTGCTTTCTTTATCTCCATGGTGAGGTCGTTTGGGGCCTCGCGTAAAAACGCGAGGAACGGTTGCTGTTTGTCGATTTGAGCCTCGCGGATAGTGCGAGGGGTGGTTTTGTATGCAAAGATAGTGCTTTTTTGCATATATCCACTTGAAATGGCCTGAAAAAAAACGACTCAAGAGAGGAATTTGCGCATCTCCTCCGTGCTCATGCCACGCCGTGAGGCATAGTTGCGCAGCTGGTCCTCTCCGATGGGACCTACGCAAAAGTGACGTGTGGCGGGGTGGGAGAGAATGAAACCACATGTGCTGGCATGAGGACGCATGGCACCACTCTCTGTGAGGGAGACACTGATGGTACTAAGCGTGAGCAGCTGGTCGATGAGAAATGCGATGCTCTGATCGGGGATGGAAGGATAGCCCACAGCGGGACGCTTGCCTTGATAATGCTCTGCATGAAGCTGGTCGATGGTAAGACACTCCTGAGGAGAGAATGCCCACAGGTGCTTACGCACCATCTCGTGCATCTTCTCTGCCGTGGCTTCGGCAAGCCTGTCGGCTATGGTCTGGTGGAGAAGGTGGCGATATTCATGGTCTGCCTCGCCATCCTCCAGTCCCTTGTCGACACTGCATGCAAAGACACCGATCAAGTCTTTTCCTTTTTCCTTTGGACGGACGAAGTCACTCATACACAGGCATATACCATCGGCGTCTGGTTGCTGCTGACGAAGGAAGGGGATGCGAAGGGGGGCTGGCGAAGCCTCTGTCTGTACCACGATGTCGTCTCCCTCTCCCTGAGCGGGGAAGAGCCCCACGATAGCATGTGTCTGGAAACGGGTATCGGCATCGCTAAGCAACTGTTGCGCTTCATCGTACAGTCGCATCGCCTCTTGGGCACGCACTCGCTCCTCTGGAGGGAAGCCCATGAGCCAATTGCGCCGACATGCCTCACAGCCATGCACTCTGGCGATGCTTCCCAGACGGGCTGGAAAGCCCCAGGCGTGGAAGAAATACAGCCAGTTGATGTAGGGTGCTACTTCGTGAAGGGAGAAGTGGATGGTGAGGATCATGAGCGGTGTGCGATGAACTGTGAGCGAGACCCCAGGCGATTGCTTGGGGCACGGTGGCTCGGGAAAAGGAGCTTGGTGCGATGAGGGAGCTACGGGAGGAAGGTGAGGGCTTGTCCTCGTACGTCGGTGTGGACCCCTTGAGCATGGTCGTAGGCACAGGCGCCATTGACCCAGGTCTGCTCTACTTTCCACTTGAGTGTGGTACCCTCGAGGGGGGTCCATCCGCATTTGCTCAAGACATCGGAGGTCTGTACCTGCCATGTCTCCGGACGAAGGAGAACGAGGTCGGCCTTGTAGCCTGGACGGATAAATCCGCGATCGTCTATGTGGAAGAGTTGGGCAGGATTGTGGCACATCAGCTGCACGATATGCTCCATGGAGCACAAGCCTTCCTGTGAGAGGGTGAGCATGAGTGGGAGCGAGAATTGTACGAGAGGCATACCTGAGACTGCCTTGGCAGCACCCCCCTGCTTCTCCGCGAGAAGGTGGGGAGCATGGTCGGTACCCACCACACGGATGAGCCCACTACGCACGGCTTCGCGAAGCGCTTCGCGGTCGTGCTCGCTCTTGATGGAGGGATTGCACTTGATGAGCGCTCCTTTGGTGAGATAGTCGCGATCGGTAAAGAAAAGATGCTGAGGGCAGACCTCTGCCGTGATGGTACTCTCCTGTGTGTCGGAGGAGGTGGGCTGGGCGAACAGCGACAGTTCCTTGGCCGTGGTGATGTGGGCTACGTGAAGACGTGCCCCCGTCTCATGAGCCAAGCGAACGGCTAAAGCCGTGCTCTGATAGCATGCCTCGTCGTCGCGTATCCAGGGATGCCACTCTATGCCGGGATCCTCCCCATGCAAGCGCTTCGCCTCCTGCATACGCTCGTTGATGCGAGTGGTGTCTTCGCAATGCGTCATGATAAGCGTGGGGCACTCCTCGAAGATGGAGCGCAGGGTGGACTCTTTCTCCACGAGCATGCCTCCGGTGCTGCTACCCATGAAGAGCTTGAGAGCAGGGATGCGACGTGGATCGATGTGACGTATCTCGTCGAGATTGGTGTTGGTGGCACCGAGGTAGAAGGCGTAGTTGGCATGGCAATGCTCCTTGGCATAAGTCATGCGCTCCTCCCAGAGCGGGATGGTGGTGGTCTGCGGGTTGACATTGGGCATGTCCATGACACTGGTCACGCCACCAGCTACAGCAGCTGCCGTCTCGCTCTCCATGTCCGCCTTGTGGGTGAGGCCAGGGTCGCGCATGTGTACATGGTCGTCGATGACGCCCGGCAGGAGGAAGAGTCCCTCGGCATCGACCGTGTCTTCGCTGTCTGGCAATACGTCACCCTCGCGGAAGATGGACTGTATGGTGTCTCCTATAACGAGAACAGAGCCCTTAAAGCTCTGTCCTTCGTTGACTATCGTTGCATTCTTGATAAGCATGCTATGGGAATTGAAAATGGAAAATTGAAAATGGAAGAACGCGAGTAAGCGAGAGCAGAGCCAAGCTGGCTTGAGCTCTGCCAAGCGGGAGCGTTCTCGAGGCATAGCCTCAAAATTGGGAAGTCTTTCAATCTAAACTCTCGGCGCGCTCTTACGCTTGGGGTACTTCTTGAACCATCCGTCCCAGCGGAGACGCACCACGCCGAAGACAGCCTCGCTGAAGATGCCGCCACTCATCTTGCTGGTACCCAGTTCGCGATTGATGAAGATGACAGGTACCTCCTTGATCTTGAAGCCACACTTGTAGGCGGTGTACTTCATCTCGATCTGGAAAGCATAACCCTTGAAGCGCACCTTGTCG
Source organism: Bacteroidaceae bacterium (assembly GCA_045617275.1). Classification (GTDB taxonomy): domain Bacteria; phylum Bacteroidota; class Bacteroidia; order Bacteroidales; family Bacteroidaceae; genus Physcousia. The sequence continues at coordinate 5,999 of JAZLII010000078.1, read as the reverse complement.
AGCTCTATGGTCTCGAGTACCTCACGACGGTAGCACTTGAATCCGGCAGTGGTGTCGTGTACCTTGAAGCCCGTGATGAAACGAACATACTTGGATGCAAAATATGACATGAGGACGCGTCCGATAGGCCAGTTGACCACGTTGACTCCGCTCACGTAGCGACTACCGATGGAGAGGTCGTAGCCCTCGTCTTTACAGGCGGCAAGCAGGCGGGGAAGATCCTTGGGTGCATGGCTAAAGTCGGCATCCATCTCAAAGACATAGTCGTACTTATGCTCGATAGCCCACTTGAAACCAGTAATGTAGGCCGTACCGAGACCCAGTTTGCCACTTCGCTCGATGATGTGGAGACGGTCCTGTAGCTCGGGAGCCTGCATGAGACGCTTTACGATGTCGGCAGTGCCGTCGGGACTTCCATCCTCGATGACCAAGATGTCAAACTGATGTTCGGGCAGGGTGGTGACTGCGCGGATGATATTTTCGATGTTCTCCTTCTCGTTGTAGGTCGGGATGATAACAATGCTGTCGCTCTGCATACTTCAGATTTTTTATTTTACAGAGCAAAGGTATAGGAAATTGTTGAAACGGCAAAACTTTTAGATGTATTTTCTTCTACTTAGCTTATTATATAGGTAATGATGTACAAGCTAGTACGAATTACCCTAAACTTGGCATTGTTACTTGTTTGCTTCGTTGTATTGCTCGTCCGTAACTGTACCTTACAATAGTTCATACCATATTTGCGGTTGATTATTCGTCCGCAAAGGTACTCACATTATTTATATATGGTCATATCCGAATTTTGGGAAAGATAACCTTTTTTTAGGATTTTGCCGTTTTCATTCTTTCTATTTATAACTTTTCACTGCTAAATCCAAAGTATGTAAGCCAGTGACACACAGCTTATAGTGATCCAAAGGAGAATGCCCTGGATGAGAGGTCGTATGCCTACGGCTTTGAGCGTCTTGCGCGTCAATCCAGCTCCGATAAAGAAGAGGGAAAGCGTAATGATATGCTTGGCAAGTTGGTTGACAGCACCACTTATTGCTGAACCGACGTTTGCTGCACTTTCGCCAATAAGCGAGGCATTCGACAGCAGATAGGTGTTCACAAGTATGGCTACGACGAACCAGATGATGAAGCGAGGAATCGTCTGATGCCAAGGTTTTCCACCCTTTTCGCTTCCATCGTTATCTCGCATAATGAACGGTGTGACAAGCACCAATGCCACAATCCACAGAGCACGTGTGAGCTTAATGGTTGTGGCAACTTCCAATGCGGAAACACCTTCACTCGCCATCAGCTCAGGGTGCATGGCATCGTATGCCGAACCTGCTCCAACCACAGAACTCGTATCGTGAATGGCAATGGCTACCCACATGCCAAACTCCTTCATCGTCATGCCGATGGCATCACCGATGTATGGGAAGATGAAGAGTGCAATGGCATTCAGCACGAATACTACTCCGAGTGCCACCGACATTGACTCAGCCTTAGCCTTTATCGTAGGACCAACAGCAGCAATGGCTGAACCACCGCAAATGGCTGTGCCCGAAGAGATTAGATAGCTTGTATCACGGTCAACCTTCAGCAGTTTTCTGCCTATCAGCCAACCGATGGCAAGCGTGCCGAACACGCTGACAATGGTGAAGAGCATGCCTTCCTTGCCCGATGCGAGTGCCTGGTTCACATTCATGCCAAAGCCTAATCCGATGACAGAGTATTGCAGCATTTTCTTAGACATTGTCTTGGTGAATTTCTCGAAGGTAGCACCAAAAGTAAGGGCGAACACTATACCCAACAGCAAAGCAATAGGCGATGATACCCAGTGTGCCATCCAATTCATAGCACCCAAATCGATGCCAAATTGCTTTGTGACAAATGCAGCAAGCAGCGAGATACTCAATGCTGCAACAATGATGATGTAGATTATTTTCTTGTACATGTTTGTTCTAAGTTACTTTTGTTGTTCTTTCTTAATATGAACATAATATTCTGTTCTAAGTTTCTTCATTGCCTCTGTAGATGTCTCATGAGTTTCTATCAGCAGAGGGCTTTTGTGATATTGCACAATCTTGACGCTGACATTGTTATGTCTTTGCTTTGACTCGATACATTGTGCTATCAGGTCAGGGTTGGCAGACTTTGATGTAGGCGCTTTGTCAAAGTTATTCGCAAGCTCATCAAGCTACGCAAGTCTGGATGTATGCAGCATTGGTAAGGAAGAGAATGTCAGAGCCTTCTGGCAACTCGTTCATCACCTTAACATAAGCGTGAGCATCATGCGGAACTCAGTTGTATGAAGGTCGGCAATAACATCCTTGCTGATGATCTTACCGTTATGTTGACCTTCGGTCTTCTTCTGTCGCGACTCGGCATAGTTGGAGCAAGCTCCACTCTGCTCTCACTTAATCGCAGCCTTCATTTCCTCGCCTTGCTTGTCATACTGCTTGCGCTTGCCTACTGGTGGTTCGGTCAATGTGATGCGAACGACAGCTGTTCTGCTGAGGCTTCGTGCAATGGATGCATCGAAGGCATCCATGTGTTTTGGGAGGAAGCGCTCGCAGATGGCGCGTAAGGCAGCAATCTTCTCAGTGTCATCCTCTACTATTTCTGCTGTTCCGAATGCGATGGCCGACTTGAACTCGAGCGTGAAACTGCCATCCTTTGGTCCTACCGTCGGCTTACATTTGGTGACGGCACTCAGGCATACGCGAGGGTTCTTGCTCAGTATGTCAAGCTTCTTTCCCTCCAATGCACAGTGGAAGTAGAAAGTCCTCTCGTCTGTACGCACTAATGACAAAGGCAAACCGTATGGCATTCCCTCGTCGTCAGCCATGCTGACGGTAATGTATGGTGCTTTGTCCAGCACCTCAAGCGCCCATTCTGCGGGCATTTGTCTGCTTTCTTTTCTCATGATTGCACGTCTGTGATTTACGTATTTGCTATTGCAAATTTATAAAAAATAGCACAGAAAACAAAGGAATCCCCTTATTTCTGTGCTAAAATCTTTGTATTAAAGTTTCGAAAGTTCAACTCTCAACCCATAACCTATAACCCAAAGCCGTCCGCTCTATGCTTTTTCGGTAAACTCCTCAATCTGCTGGATGAGTTCGTCGTTGGTGCGTTGCATCTTGCGAAAGATACATATAGCAATTAAGAAGCATACGGGGACTCCTATAATCATAGCGTTTGTGCTGAAGTACCACGTCATACCCCCATAAGAGGGAGCTTGAATGATGGAGCTACCCCCGGATATGCTACCAGCGAATTGCCACATCTCAATACCTGTCCATACAAACCATGCAGCACACAGCGTAATCATGATGTAGAATTGCTTAGCGCGTATATGCTTCATCTTGATAAGTTTTCGCATGCTTTCTGTAAGACTGCTTTCGCCATCTTTTTCTATTTTCAGCGATGCTACATTGACGTAGTAATCCAGCACAACATCGATGGTACACATGATGAGCAAGATGCCGTAGTTCCACCACGAGAGGTCGAACAGCTCCTTGATGCCATACCAGACGACTGCCATGAGCGGTATCAGGAGGAATTCCAGATAAACGAAGTTCTTTATCCATGACATTCCCTTCTTCACCGATTGGCGAAGCATCTTATCGTTGATGATCTCCTGTTTGTCAAGCTTACCCAGAAGCAGCTGCATCTGCTCGCGCATCACCTCCAATTCGTTGTTCATATTGTTGTTTTCCATTGTTGTTCCTCCTTTTTCTTTACTCGTTAGACATTGCTTTCAACTGTTCGCGTATGCGCACTAATCGCACCGATACGTTCTTGGCCGAGATGCCGATGATGGCACCAATCTCATCGTAGCTGATATTCTCCAGCCACAGGAGCACGATGGCTCTGTCCAGTGGCAGCAAGCGGCTGATGCGTCTGTGCAGGATGTTCACCTGCTCCGTCTCCTTGTCCTTATCGGCAAAGAGGTTGATGTCCATCGTTGGCCTTGTCTCCAGTCGGCGTTTCTTCTTGCCTTCGTGGGTGATGCAAGTGTTGAGTGCGATGCGGTAGATCCACGTCTTCACGTCGCTCTGTCCGTTAAATGACGGCAATCCCTTCCATACGCGAATCAGCACTTCCTGAAAGAGATCTGCCACCTCATCCTCGTCTTTGGAGAACATGTAGCAAACCGTGTAGATGGTGCTCTTGTGTGCCTTCACCATCCTGCCAAATTCTTGTTCTGATACTTCCATTTTCTTTGTTCGTTTTAGAATTTCTCCCCCTTAGACTTGGCAAAGGTAAGGTTTGCTACAAGAAAACACTAATATTTTTTTAGTTTGTCCCTATAACTTTATTCCATATTTGATAATTCCTTCCCCGAGCATCTCCTTTGGCATGAATGCTTTCAACGTATCAACTATAGTGTTGAGCATACGCTGGCGGATGTAATCTTCCTTGATGTAGAGCGATACGCGACGCTGAGATAGGTAGTTGCCCTCAATCTTCCGGATGTTTTCACGCTGCTTGTTCTTTTCTACTTTCCATCTTGTTATGCGTATTGATAGATGACAGATTTCAGATCGTTGAGTCTCAGAGCACCACTTTGGCGCCATACTACCTGACCGCTGCGGAAGAGCATGAGCGTTGGTACGGATTGGATGCGGTAGGCAGCGGCCAGCGCCTCATTCTTGTCCACATCGAGCTTCACGATGCGGATGCTGTCGCCAAGCTCCTGCTTGAGCTGTTCGAGTACAGGGTGCATCTGCTTGCAAGGGCCACACCATGTGGCGAAGAAATCAACCAATGTCAGTTGTTCTCCATTGATAATGTCGTTGAACTTTTCCATATCGAAATCTGTATTTTGTTGTTTTGATGGCGCATAGGTACGACTTTCTTTATAGACGAACAACAACTGTCATGTATTGAATTATAGATACTGTCTATTGCTGCTGCTTAAAAGAGAATGTCCGAGTCATAAGTTCTTTATGAATTTCGCAGGTACGCCCCCGACAACAGTTCTTGGTGCTACATCCTTAGTCACTACACTTCCTGCTCCTACGATACAACGCTCACCGATGGTTACGCCTGGACAGATGGTTACGTTGCCGCCAATCCAAGTGTCTGCGCCTATTTTTATCGGAGGAGATTTCTCCACAGGCTTGCGTCTCTGTTCATAATCAAACGGATGCTGAGGTGTATAGAAATGACAATCTGGTCCTATCAGACAGTTGTCACCAATCTCTATAGGGGCATTGTCAAGGAATGTGCAGTTCTGGTTGACGGTCACATTCCTTCCGATCTTGATTCTGAAACCGAGATCACAACGGAACGGAGGCAAAACGGTAGAAGTTTCATCCATATTCGGCAACAGTTCCTTTTGCAACAACTTCATCTCCTCCAGATTATCGAAAGACAAATTGTTGTTTATCTTCAACGAGAGATAGTAAGCTTTACCATGTAACTGTGCTATCTCTGTGTCCGAGTAGTCGTAAAGTTCTCCAGCGAGGAGTTTTTCTAGTTCTGTCATAATTGTTTTGGAAATTTCTATGCGTAATTCATTTATTATGACATTCAGAATCTCATTCCGATGAAAGTGTTCCCAAAATATTTGGTATTGCTGATTCGCAAAACGTCTGTATGGCCATTCCCGGAATAATTGAATAGCATCGAGATACCAAGGAAATACCTATTCATATTATAAAGGACTGCACCACGAGATGCGATGTGGACTTCCGGAAACTGCATCTTGGTGCTTAGACTTTCCTCATTCAATTTTAGTTGGCTGTAGCTGTAAACGATGAAGTTTGGGGTGCAGGAGATGTGAAGCAACCAGCGTTTGGATGGTACCCAATTGTAGCCATAGCCGCCTCCCAGGGTGACGTTTATGTTGTAAAACCTACCGATATTACTATGTATTTCGCTGTCTATTATATTCCCATATAAGGAAGTGGTCAGCAGCCATGAGCCGGCACTGCGTTTTTGAATATACGACTGAGTAAACGCTGCTGGATATGAAAACTTATGGTGGTTGAATGCAT
>JAZLII010000077.1:0-8733 GCA_045617275.1 Bacteroidaceae bacterium | reverse complement strand
GACCACAACATCCCCTTGATGACCAATGCCCGTCTGGCCCGTGCCTTCATCGAGGCCATTTGTGCCCTCAAGCTCGAAGACATCAAGATCAAGAGCTGGCAGGAGTACAACGCATAAAGATATTTATCATACATTTCAAACCTCATCCTCCTTTGGGGGGATGGGGTTCGTTTTTCTGCTTGCATGCTCATGCAAAATCCAAACATCCACCTAAGGTAAAACGAAAATGATCAACGAAAAGAGTCTGATAAAGCGCATAGAGCGCGTCTTCCGAGAGGCTTGGGACCAACCCGCCCTGACCAACTACGGTAGCGACACCACCTACAGCTACGGAGACGTGGCTACCCGAGTGGCTTACCTGCACCTTCTCTTCCAGGAGATGGGCATCCAGCCTGGCGACCGTGTGGCACTCTGCGACAAGAACAGTGCCAACTGGGTGATCTCTGAGCTGGCCATCATCACCTACAGAGCCGTAGGCGTACCCTTGCTGCCCGACTTCAGCGAGAAGCAGATCATGGCACTCTGTGAGCACAGCGAGTCGAAGCTCCTCATAGGGTCGAAGAAGCTCACCACGCTCTGGCCCAAGGGTGAGGGCATAGCCACCATCGACATAGACCTCCCTCCCACCCTCGATGCCAAGCTGCTCACGGGCGAGGCAGAGGTCCGTGCACTCAACCGCCTCCATGCCACCTACCCCACAGGGCTCACTCCCGACCAGATACACTATGAGGCTGAAGACCCCGAGGCACTGATGCTCCTAAGCTACACCAGCGGCAGTACGGGCAACCCGAAGGGCGTGATGCTGCCCTACCGTTCGCTCTGGAGCAACAATACCTTCGCCCTGGAGCGACTCCCGGCTGTGAAGGACGGTTCGCGCTACTTCTTCATACTCCCCATGGCCCACATGTTTGGCTTCTCCTTCGACTTCCTCTTTGCCGTGACGAAGAAGGCCCACATGTACATCCTCACCAAGGCTCCCGTGCCCAAGATACTGCTCGAGGCCTTCAAGGAGGCACGTCCACACATCTTCCTGTGCGTACCGCTGGTGATGGAGAAGATCATCAATGGCAAGGTGCGTCCCGTGCTGGAGAAACCGCTCATGAAGGCACTGCTCATGATGCCAGGCATCCGTCAGGTGATACTGGGCAAGGTGCGCAAGCAGCTGCTGGAGGCTCTCGGCGGAGAGGTCTACGAGGTGATCATGGGTGGTGCCGCTCTCAATCGCGACGTGGAGCAGGTACTGCGCATGGTGAAGTTCCCCTACACCGTAGGCTTCGGCATGACCGAGATGGGTCCCCTCGCCTCCTACGCTGACTGGCACGAGACCAAAGCCGGATCGTGTGGCAAGAGCGTGGACAGAGTGGAGCTGCGCGTGGACAGCGAGGACCCCGTACACGTACCTGGCGAGATACTGGCCAGGGGTATGAACAACATGACAGGCTACTACAAGAATCCCGAAGCTACGGCTGAGGCTATCGACGAAGAGGGCTGGCTCCACACGGGCGACCTGGGCGTGATAGACGAGGATGGCTACATGTTCATCCGTGGCCGTAAGAAAAATATGCTCTTGAGCTCCAACGGTCAGAACATCTACCCCGAGGAGATGGAGGAGCAGGTGGTGAGCCACTCCGTGTTCGACGAGTGCGTGGTGGTACAGCGCGGCGAGCGTCTCATCGCCCTGGCCTATGCAGCCGACCTCACCCTCTCTGCTGCCGGTACCTCTCGCGAAGCACTCGACCTCGAGGCCATACGCAAGGAGGTGAACCGCTACCTGCCCAAGTATGCACAGCTTGCCGGCATCGAGCAGCGCAGCGAGGAGTTTGAGAAGACACCAAAGAAGAGTATCAGAAGATTCCTGTACAAATAAGGTCTCACGCCCTCAAGGGGAGGAACTTCCTTAGTCCCTAATTTTCAATTTTCCATTTTCCATTTTCAATTTTCAATTCGCCATTTTCATTCGCCACATATGAAACACAGATCCATCTTTTGGGCAGTCACGATGCTGCTCCTCACACTTCCCTCTATGGCCCAGACGGCCAAGGTGTGCACCCTCAAGTCGCCTGATGGCAAGGCCACTGTGACCGTGGAGACTCTCACCGACGGTGTGCCCAGCTTCAGTCTCACAGTAGACGGCACGGACGTCATCTCGCAGTCTCGCATGGCTTTCCGCACCGCACAGGGCAACGTGCCCGGTACGGGTTGGCAGCAAGGCAAACTGAAGAAGAGCAAGCACAAGGGCGTGTGGAAGCCTGTGTGGGGTAAGCGTGCCGTGGTGCCCGAGGTGTACAACGCCGTGACCATACCCTACTCACAGGGATCACAGAGCATCTCCCTGGAGCTCCGTGCCTACAACGACGGCATGGCATGGCGATGCACCAACGAGAAGGGTGAGACCACCTGGACGGAGACGAGCAACTTCAACTTCGCCGGTGACTACACGGCCTGGTACTACAACGGTGAGCGTCACAACCTGGGTCCCGAACCTCTCACCAAAGCTCGCGGTGAGCGCACTCCCATCATGACCATAGAGGCCACCAAGAAGCTCTATCTGGCTGTTCACGAGGCTTGTCTCTACAAGGGTAAGCCCCTTCTCCTTCGCTCTGAAGAAGGCAGCACGCGCTTCGACATCGTATCGGAGCAGACACAGATGAAGGAGGGTGACCAGACGGCATGGCGCGGAGTGATGTACGGTCGTACTCCTGGCGATCTCGTGGACTCTCACCTCATCGAACTGCTCAATCCCGCCCCCGAAGGCGACTTCTCATGGGTACGTCCCGGCATCAACCTCTGGGACTGGCGTATCGACGGTGCCATATGGGAAGGTTTCCACTACAGGATGAACTATGAGTCGTGGGTAAGGATGATAGACTTTGCCCAGGCCAACGGTTTCAGCGCCCTGGTACTCGATGCCAACTGGTATGGACCGGAGTTTGAGAAGAACTCAGACCCCGTGACGGGCGAGAAGGCTCGCGACGTGCAGCGCATCATCAAGTATGGCAAGGAGAAAGGCGTGGGCGTATGGCTCTACCTCAACGATGTGGCCGGTTCCAACTACCCCATCGAGGAGACCCTGAAGCAGTATGAGGACTGGGGTGCAGCGGGTGTGAAGTATGGCTTCATGAACGGCAATCCCACACAGAAGAACGAGAAGACCATCCAGCTCACTCGTCTCTGTGCCAAGCATCATCTGTGCATAGACTTCCACGACTATCCCGTGCATCCCTGGGGTCAGGCTCGTACCTATCCCAATGCACTCACACGCGAGTACTGCAAGGCTCAGCTCGATGGTCACGACATCTTCCAGCCCAAGACCTTCGTCACCTCTTGCTTCGTCAACATGGTGGCTGGTCCCATCGACCAGAACAACGGTATGTTTGACCTCCGTCAGGGTCGTACCACACGAAAGGACAACAATCAGGAGGTACCTTCTACCGTCACCTCCGAGGCTGCACGTGTCTTCATCACCTACTCCGGTGCCGACGTCATCCCCGACATACCCGAGTACTACCAGAAGTATCCCCACCTGCTGGAGTTCCTCGCCAGCCAGAAGCAGCCTTGGATGGAGAGCAAGACCCTCGACGGTGTCATCGGTGAGTACATCGTGATGATGCGTCAGGCCAAGGACGGTCGCTACCTCGTGGCTTCTGCTACCAATGAGGAGGCTCGTACCGTAAGCGTGGACCTCTCCTTCCTGCCCAAGGGTCAGTACACGGCCTGTGTGAGCGAGGACGGTGAGGGTGCTCACTACAAGACCAACCGTGAGGTGACTCGCTACCGTGAGGTGCCCGTGAAGAGCGGCGATACCCTCGAGCTCACCATGGCTCCCGGTGGTGGTGCCTGTGTGATGTTCGTCAAGCGTTGAAGGCCACGACCGAAGGTCCGCGTTGAGCGTCAAGCTAACTAACTAACAAACTAACAAATCGCTATTTTCAGGCAACCGCCTACAAGTCGTTTCTACAAGGTGGCATAGCGCCTACACCTTATTATATATATAAAGGGAGCCCCGTATGGGGTTCCCTTTTATGTGTATGAAACATACAACTAAGACAAATTATTACTCTTGTCGAATTAGAATAATATTTTTAGTCGTTGTTTTTGGAGTTTTAGTTGTTGTTCCACTCATTCTACTTCTACGAAACGGATTTTCCTATTCGATGAGGCCACGACCCTTGAGGAAGGCAGTGTTGTCGGGCTGACGGCCTGCAAACTGCTCAAAGAGCACCATGGGCTCCTCGCTGCCGCCACGCTCTAGGAAGGTCTGCTTAAACTTGGTGGCGAGCTCCTTGTTGAAGACATCGCCAGAAGCCTCGAAGATGGAGAAGGCGTCCTTGTCGATCACCTCTGCCCAGAGATAGCCGTAGTAGCCGGCACTGTAGCCGCTGGAGAAGATGTGGTTGAAGTAGGTGGTACGATAGCGGGGACCGATCTCGGGGATGAGGCCCATCTCCTGGCATACCTTCTGCTCAAACGCATCGATATCCAAGCCCTCGATGCTCTCCAGCTCGTGCCACTTCATGTCGAGGATGGAGGCTGCACAGAGCTCAGTGGTCATGAAGCCCTGGTTGAACTTCAGCGAGTTGTTGATCTTTTCTACCAGTTCGGCAGGGATGACCTCGCCCTTCTCATTCTTGGCATACTCCTTCAGGAGCTCAGGCTGGAAGGCCCAGTTCTCATTGATCTGCGAGAATACCTCCACGAAGTCGCGTGTCACACTGGTACCGCTGACACTGGGGTAGGTACACTGGCTGAGAAGGCCGTGGAGAGCATGGCCGAACTCATGGAAGACGGTCTGTACCTCGTCGATGGTGAGGTACTCCTCGAGGTTGGCCACATTGACGATGATGGGACGTACCATCTCTCCTGCAGCATCGACATACTGGTCACGGATGCCATTCATCCAGGCACCGCCACGCTTGCTTTCACGAGGCAGATAGTCGGTGGTGAAGATGCCCACCAGCTGGCCCTTCTCGTCGGTCACCTTATAGGTGGTCACCACGTCGGGATTGTAGGAAGGCACGCCCTTCAGCTCCTCCATGTTGATACCATAGAGCTTGTTGGCTGCGAGGAAGACACCCTTCACCACGTTCTCCAGCTTGAAGTAAGGCTTGGTGAGCTGCTCGTCGAGGTCGTACTTCTGCTTGCGAACCTTCTCTGCATAGTACCACCAGTCCCAAGGCTCTATCTTGCTGCCTTCGGGAAGGATGCCGGCCTTGATGTCCTCATCCATGATGGCCTGCATGTCGGCCACTTCCACCTTAGCCTTCTCCACAGCAGCCTTCATGATGCCGTCGAGGAATGCGTCTACGGTAGCGGGATCGTGAGCCATCTTAGGCTCGAGGATGTAGGCTGCAGGACTGTTGTAACCCATGATCTGAGCCTTCTCGATGCGCAGACCCATCACGTCCTTGACCAACTGACGGTTGTCGTTCTCATTGCCATTGTGGCCACGCATGGTGTACATCTCCAGCATCTCCTTACGCTTGGCACGATCCTCGGTGGTGGTCATGGCATTGGGATAGTCGCTCACACTGATGCCGAACTTCTCCTTGAAGGCATTGCTCTCAGCCAGGATGTTGTTGCCGATCTTCTGCGTCTTGGAGGCCATCTCGGTATTGATCTCACGCAGACGAGCCTGTTTCTCCTCGCTCAGGCCGATACCGCTGCGCTCGAAGTCCTCAAAGTGCTTCTTCAGTACCATCTGCTGCTCACGGGTAAGGCTGCTCTGGTCACCCTTGTAGAGCGTGGCGATGCGAGTGTAGAGGTCCTTGTTGAAGGAGATGTTGTCGCTATGCTCCGTCATCATGGGGATGGCCAGCTCCATCACGGAGTCGAGAGCCTCGGTGCGATCGGTCTCGCTGACATTGTACATCACACCCGACACCTTGCGCAGTATCTCGCCGGAGAGTTCGAGGGGCACGATGGTGTTCTCGAAGGTAGGAGCCTCCTGATTGGAGGTGATGGCGAGGATCTCCTTCTCTTGCTGGGCTATACCAGCTTCGATGGCAGGAAGATAGTCATCTACTACGATCTCATCGAAGGGAGGGATACCATAAGGGGTGTCCCACTCGGTGAGGAAAGGATTCTCACGACTACTCGTACAGGCACTCAGTGCCACAGCAGTGATCATGGTTGCAAAAATTTTCTTCATGTCTTTTATTTAGTATATAAGTTGTAGCTTCCGCTCTTTCCGCTCTGTTCCCGTTCTGTTCCTTGAAATATATTTCAAGGCACTTGACACGGGGCGTCACGATATATGTGTAGTACGTATGCGCCACTCCTGCGGGTAGAGATTGTTGGCACGTCCTCCCACGCTCTTCACGAAACCGAGAGGCACACCCTGATAGGTGACCAGCACATAGCCCTTGGGAGCATCGATGCGAAGAGCCTCACGGCGCAAGTAGGCTATGGCCTCTTCACGGGTCAGCTCATACTCGGGATAAGTGCCATGCTCGTAGGCCAGACTCATGGCATACTGATGGCTGGGTACCCAGTCCTTCACGCCCTTCTCCTTCTCCACGACACCGCAGACCAGGCAATGCAAGGACCTCTGCATGCGTTGCATCAAGACGGCGTGGGCCTCGGGATAGAGGGTGACGGCATCCTTGGTAGTGACCCTCACCACGGCCTCTCCCGTAAAGGCGGTTTGTAGCCTTTCTTCTGTCTCTTTGGCGAAGGAGGAGTCTGATTCCTTTCTCAAAGCTGCAATATAAAACCCCTCGCCACGGTCACGACCGGGGAGGAAGTGGCGGTCTGCCAGGATTTCGGCACCAAGATGGGAGGCAATCCAGGCCACGTTGTCCTCATCCTCGAAACGGTTGAAGGTGCAGGTGCTGTAGATGAGCAGGCCACCGGGCTTGAGGGTAGACCAGATGTCGCTGAGGATGTCGCGTTGGCGGCGCCAGCAGGTCTCCACGTTCTCCAAGCTCCAGTCGAGGATGGCTCCTTCGTCTTTACGGAACATTCCCTCTCCGCTGCAGGGAACATCGGTAACGAGCAGGTCGAACTGGTTGACAAAGGGGGCGAAGTCGGCGGGATAATTGCGCGTAACGACACAAGCGGGATGACCCCACTTCGTGATGTTCTCTGCCAGGACCTGTGCACGCTTGGGCATGGGTTCGTTGCTCACCAAGAGACTACCCTCGGGCAGGAGTGAGCGAAGCAAGGTGCTCTTGCCACCAGGTGCGGCACAGAGGTCAAGGGCTACAAGGGCCTTGTCCTTGGGCATGAACTGGCACAACATCTCTGCCAAGTACATACTGCCAGCCTCCTGCACATAGTACACTCCGGCATGTAGCAAAGGATCGGCCGTGAAGTTGGGTCGTTCGGAGAGATAGTAGGCATCGGGGCACCAAGGTACGGGCTGGAATGGAGAATGTAGCAAATGGGGTCTGACCCCATTTGTCATTGCTGACTTCCAAGGGTTGAGCCTGATGGACACAGAGGGTTCGTCCGAGAGTCCTTCGAAGAGAGCCTCGGCTACCTCGTCGCCATACTGCTGACGCATCAGTGTGCAGAAATCCTTTGGAAGTTCCACTTTGAGAATTAATAATGAAAAGTTAAAAATTAAAAGTTGGCGCTATGGATACATACATCATTCATGATGCTGTATAGATCACCATTATGAATTGTGAATTGTGAATTATAAATTACACCGACACCACACCCTTGATGGCAGGATAGGGATCGTAGTCCACAAGGGTGAAGTCCTCGTACTTAAAGTCAAAGATGTCCTTCACCTCGGGATTGATGATCATCTTGGGCAACGGTCTGGGCTCGCGTGTGAGCTGGAGCTGGACTTGCTCCATGTGGTTGGTGTAGATGTGGGTGTCGCCCGTGGTGTGGATGAACTCACCAGGCTCGAGCCCGCATACCTGTGCCATCATCATGCAGAGGAGGGCATAGGAGGCGATGTTGAAGGGCACGCCGAGGAAGGTGTCGGCACTGCGCTGATAGAGCTGGAGAGAGAGCTTGCCATTGGCCACATAGAACTGGAAGAAGGCATGGCAGGGAGGCAGGTTCATGTTGTCCAGATCGGCCACATTCCATGCCGACACGATGATGCGACGACAGTTGGGATCCTTCTTGATGGTATCCACAGCCTGCTGTATCTGGTCGATGAAGCCACCGTTGTAGTCGGGCCAAGAGCGCCACTGATAACCGTAGATATGGCCCAGATCGCCCGTCTCAGGATCGGCCCATTCGTTCCAGATGCGTACACCACGCTCCTGAAGCCACTTGGCATTGGTGTTGCCCTGAAGAAACCAGAGCAACTCGTAGATGATGCTCTTGAGATGCACCTTCTTGGTGGTGAGCAAGGGAAATCCCTCCTGCAGATTGAAGCGCATCTGATGGCCGAAGATGCTCAGCGTACCGGTGCCTGTACGGTCACCCTTGAGTGTGCCTTCGTCCAAGATGCGACGAAGGAGGTCTTGGTATTGTTTCATTGTATTTCGTACTGATTATCGTTACTCTTTTTCCTCTTCATCTTCCTTCCTCACATCCGCACTTGGCTCATCGAAGAGACCATAGGTGGTACGCAGTACGCGAAACTCGGTGCGACGATTGTAGGCATTGCATATCTCTTGCATATCCTTGTCGTCTATGCGGGTGATGAAAGCTTCCGTGAGTGTGTCACCCTCGTGAAGGAAGGCATTGAGCTCTGCCATCTTGCGAGTCACCACCTTGGGACGAGACTCACCGTAGCCCACAGGGGTGAGGCGCTCTTTGGGGATG
>JAZLII010000076.1:0-3271 GCA_045617275.1 Bacteroidaceae bacterium | reverse complement strand
TGAGCTGACCGTCGGTCTGGATACGAACCTGGTTGCGCAAACCGTTGAGTACCAAGGTCTGCTGAGTCTCTGCCAAACCAATCTCGGGAGAGATACCCGCAAAGCGCATACTGCTGGCAGGAGAAGCACCAGTACCACCCTCGGCGCCGGAAATGACGATGAGGTCGGCCTTAGCCTTGGCTACACCAGCAGCAATGGTACCCACACCGCTCTCGGCTACGAGTTTCACACTGACAGCAGCCGTGGGGTTGATATTCTTAAGGTCGAAGATGAGCTGGGCCAGGTCCTCGATACTGTAGATGTCGTGATGAGGTGGGGGAGAGATGAGTGTGATGCCGGGGATGGCATTGCGAGTCTTGGCAATGATCTTGTTGACCTTGAAACCGGGCAACTGACCACCCTCACCAGGCTTTGCACCCTGAGCTACCTTGATCTGTATCTCCTCGGCATTGACCAGATATTCGGCTGTGACGCCAAAACGTCCAGAGGCTATCTGCTTGGTTTTGCTGCTGAGCGAAACCTTCTGCACGCCGCCCTTTCCGTCGGGCATCTCCACTTCGGTATGGTAGCGCTCGTTGTCTTCGCCACCTTCACCGGTATTGCTACGGGCACCCAGTTTGTTCATGGCCAATGCCAGTGCCTCGTGAGCCTCTATAGAGAGTGCACCAAACGACATGGCACCAGTCACGAAATGCTTCACGATGCTTTCTACGGGTTCCACTTCCTCCAGGGGAGTAGGCGTAGCGGCCTTCTTGAATCCCATAAAGTCACGCAGGAAGATGGGCTTCTTCTTTTCGTCGACCATCTTTTCCCACTCCTGGAACTTCTTGTATGATCCCAGTCTGGTGGCTATCTGAAGATTGGCGATGGTCTCAGGATTCCAAGCATGGTCTATGCCGTCCTTGCGGTAAGAGAACAGTCCGTTGTTGGGCAGGAGGCCGTTGCTGAAGTCTGTTACAGCGGGTGCGAAGGCGGCCTGGTTGAGTGCTGTGTATTCCTTTGCGATGTCACGCAAGCCGATACCGCCGATGGTGCTGATTTCTGTACCGAAATACTTCTTCAACAGACTTTCCGACAGACCGATGGATTCAAATATCTTCGCACCACGATACGAGCGTATGGTGGAGATACCCATCTTTGACATGATCTTCTTCAGACCCTTGTCGACGGCCTTGATGTAGTTCTTCTCTGCTGTGTGGTACTCCTCCTGTATCTTGTGCTTCTTCACCAGGTCGTCCAGCACGGCAAATGTCATGTAAGGACAGATGGCACTGGCACCATAACCCAGCAACAGGGCGGCATGCATCACCTCACGTATCTCACCGCTCTCCACGATGAGGGCAGTCTGCACACGCTTGCCCACGCTGATAAGATAGTGGTGTACGGCACTGACAGCGAGCAGTGATGGGATGGCAGCATGTGTGCTGTCGATGTCGCGGTCGGTCAGGATGATGTAGTTTACACCCTCGTCCACGCTCTCCTCTGCCTTCTTGCAGAGACTGTCGAGAGCAGCACCGAGTCCGGCCTCGCCTTTGGCGATGTCGAAGAGGATGGGGAGCTTGATGGTCTTGAAGCCCTTGTAGCGTATGTTGCAGAGGATGTCGAGCTCCGTGTTGGTCAGTACGGGCTGAGGAAGGCGTACCATCTTGCAGTTCGACTCATCGGGAGTGAGTATGCCACTGCCTACTCGGCCGATGTACTCGGTAAGCGACATCACGAGTTCCTCACGGATGGGATCGATAGCGGGGTTTGTCACCTGTGCAAACTGCTGGCGGAAGTAGTTGAACAGGATCTGTGGACGGTCGCTGATGACTGCCAGCGGCGTGTCGTTGCCCATGGCAGCCACGGGCTCCTGACCTGTGGTACACATGGGGATAAGGGTCTTGTCGATGTCCTCCTGTCCGTAGCCGAAAGCGCGCAGCTTCTTGTCATAGTCAGGTACGCTGTTCTCTACCTTTCGACCGCTCTTCAGCTTCTCCAGCTGGATACGGTTGGTTGAGAGCCATTCGCGATAGGGGTGCTCTTTGGCGAGTTTCT
This sequence comes from Bacteroidaceae bacterium, assembly GCA_045617275.1. Lineage (GTDB taxonomy): Bacteria > Bacteroidota > Bacteroidia > Bacteroidales > Bacteroidaceae > Physcousia. The sequence continues at coordinate 1,234 of JAZLII010000076.1, read as the reverse complement.
CCTTGATTTCGCCGTCGTAGTAGATTTTGCCCTCGAGTGTGTCGATGAGCAGTATCTTGCCAGGCTGCAGACGACCTTTGCTCACCACGTCGCTGGGTTCGAAGTCCATCACGCCCACCTCGCTGGCCACTACCATCATGCCTTGCTTGGTGATGGTGTAGCGAGAGGGACGAAGACCGTTACGGTCGAGCATACCACCCGCATAGCGGCCGTCAGAGAACATCAGGGCTGCGGGGCCGTCCCAAGGCTCCATCAAGATGGAGTAGTACTCGTAGAAGGCCTTCAGGTCTTCGGAGATGGGGTTTTTGTCGTTGAAGCTTTCGGGTACGAGGATGGCCATAGCCTGAGGCAGGGACAGGCCACTCATCACGAGGAACTCAAATACGTTGTCCAGTGAGGCAGAGTCGCTCATGTTTTCCTCCACGATGGGGCGTATCTCTTTCACATCGCCCAGGGCCTCGCTTGAGAGTACACTTTCGCGAGCCTTCATCCAGCCGCGGTTGCCTCGTACGGTATTGATCTCACCGTTGTGACAAAGGAAGCGGAAAGGCTGAGCCAACTTCCACTTAGGGAATGTGTTGGTAGAGAAGCGGCTATGCACCAAAGCCAGACCGGAGGTGAAATAGTTGTTGCTCAGGTCGGGGAAGAAACGGCGTAGCTGACCACTGGTCAACATACCCTTGTAAATGATGCTCTTGCATGAGAGCGAACATATATAGAAATCTTCGTCGTCGATGCGACGCTCTATCTTTTTGCGGATCTTGTAGAGGATGGCGTCAAAGTGAGCCACGTCTTCTTCTGCCACACCGGTAATGAATACCTGCTTGATGTCGGGCATGGCCTCGCGGGCGCCTACGCCGGGCACGTCGGGGTTGGTTGGCACGTTGCGCAAGTGCATGAGTTGCAAGCCTTCGCGCTCTATCTCCTCGATGATGACGCTTAGCATCTCGCTCTGCTTCTGTGTGTCGCGAGGGAAGAAGAAAAGTCCGGTGCCATAGTGTCCCTTCTCAGGCACGGGGATGCCCTGGAGGAGGATGAATTCGTGAGGTATCTGAAGGAGTATACCGGCACCGTCGCCGGTCTTGTCGCGCGTCTCTGCGCCTCTATGTTCCATGTTTTCCAGCACCTTCAGGGCATTGTCCACCAGTTCGTGGCTCTTACCTCCATGGATGTTGACCACCATACCCACACCACAGGCGTCGTGCTCATAGGCGGGGCTGTAAAGTCCTTGTTT
>JAZLII010000075.1:0-5728 GCA_045617275.1 Bacteroidaceae bacterium | reverse complement strand
GGCTACGATCCGACTTCGGACAGTCAACGTGTGCATAGTGACGGTTAGCGGTCTCGTACTCAACGTGTGCGGTGTTGATGGTGATACCACGCTCCTTCTCCTCGGGAGCATTGTCAATCTGATCGAATGACTTTACCTCAGAAAGACCAGCCTTTGCCAATACGGTGGTAATAGCAGCGGTCAGAGTAGTCTTACCGTGGTCTACGTGACCAATCGTACCAATGTTAACATGGGGTTTGGTCCTCTCAAATTTTTCTTTTGCCATAGCTTTACTTAATTATTAATAATTATATAATGTTTATCTTGCTTGTTTTGACGCCTTTGAGCTGCTTCCGAGAGTTGAACTCGGGACCTCATCCTTACCAAGGATGCGCTCTACCACTGAGCTAAAGCAGCGTCATTGCGTTCTTGGAGCGGAAAACGGGGCTCAAACCCGCGACCCCCAGCTTGGAAGGCTAGTGCTCTATCGACTGAGCTATTTCCGCAACTTAGGAGGCTTAAGGCTTGCAGTTGTGAGTTGAAAGAACGTGTGCGCTTTAACCATCAACCTTTTGCCGTTGACCCTTTCCAGGTGGGTAGAGATGGATTCGAACCACCGAAGGCGTAAGCCAGCAGATTTACAGTCTGCCCCATTTGGCCACTCTGGTATCTACCCTTGAGCCTATTTTGCAGCGCATATAGCGACACAAGACCGCTAATCGGCTGCAAAATTAGGCATATTTTTTTAATCACCAAAACTTTTTAAGTATTTTTAGTGATTTTTCTGCTTTTCTTTGTATTTGGACAACTGACGGGTCAGTATGTCGCAACAATCATCTATTGCTTCTTCAAATGTGTTGCTCACCTTCTCAGCTCTGATCTCATTGCCAGGCAATGCCATGAGGACGCAGGCCTCTTTGTTCATCGCTGTCTCAGGCTTGACAACCTTCAACGACACCTCTACCTTTCTTATTTCGTTACTGAACTTCTCTAACTTTGAGACTTTCTTGTGGATGAAGTCTTGCAACTTCTCCGTAGCCTCGAAATGGATGGCTTGAATTCTAATCTCCATAGTCGTTGCTTTTTGGGGCTCGTGGATGAGCCTGGTTATACATCTGTTTCAACTCTTCTAATGTGGTATGTGTATAAATCTCCGTCGTAGACAGGGATTCATGCCCCAATAGTTCTTTCACAGACTGTAAGTCGGCATGATGATTGAGCATTGACGTAGCAAAACTATGGCGCAAGGTATGGGGAGATCGCCTTTTGGTGGTTGTCACTAGTGAAAGGTATGCTTTCACTTTTGCCTCCACCTTTGCTTTGGTGATACGGCTTCCCTTCTGTGCATCCACAAACAGGGCATCTGTATCACACCCCACAGTGGAGCGCTCTTCCAGATGGGCATGCAACTCGGCATCCAGTTCTTCCCCAAAAGGGATGAGCCTCTGCTTGTTGCGCTTTCCGGTGACCTTGACGAGATGCTGCCCGAAGTCTATGTCGCGACAGCAAAGTCCTACCAATTCGGAGACACGCACCCCAGTAGTGTAGAAAAACAAGAGGATAAGATGGTCTTGCCGGCCTTCGAAGTCGTCCGTAAAGTACGGTCCGTCCAGCAAAGCATCCATCTCCTGCTCTCTGACAAATGAGGGCAGCGTCTTCCCGACCTTAGGTCCGCGGAGGTTGAACACCGGATCCCGGCTTACCAGTTCGCGTCGCAACAGGAAGCGGTAGAAGGATCGCAGTGCGCTAAGCTCGCGATTGACAGATCTGGGAGCAAGTCCCCGGTCCATCTCTTCCATCATCCAGTTTCTTACAAGGTCGGTATCGAGGAGCACCCAGACCTTCTCCGTCTCAGGCACATCCCGCTCCGTTTCGCCTTTCACATCAATATATTGCTCAAAGTAGTACTTGAACGCTTTCAAGTCCTTGGCATACGCGGTGTAGGTTCTTTCCGAGCAATTTCTCTCATAATGAAGATAATTCTCAAAAGCCTTTATCCACATATTGCCTCATCATTACGTTTTCGGCAACGAATATAAGGATTTAATTCGACATCTGCAAGAGAATGTCCAAGAAAATTTTAATCCTCTACTCTTTGCAGCTTCTGCACGTAAATGGCACGCTCCATAGCGAGTCTCTTCAGTACAGAGGGCTTGTCGAACTGCTGACGTGCACGGAGTTCCTTAACGACACCAGTCTTCTCATACTTTCTCTTGAACTTCTTGAGTGCTCTTTCGATGTTCTCGCCTTCTTTTACGGGTACTACAATCATTTTGTTTGTTTGTTTAATTAAATAATGTTAGTTTTGTGCATTGTCTAAAATGCGGCGCAAAATTACTACAACTTTTTGACATAACAAAGGATTTTCCCCGTTTTTTGCATTTCGCAGGGAAGCTCGCCCTTCACGGGAGCCAGAAATCTGGCCTGTGAGGACTAAATATAAATATGTACGCGCGAGAGTCTTGTTGGTGCCCTATCGTCTCTTCACCCAGTAGTGCATGCCGGTGTTTTTGCGCTTCCCGGCAAACCCTGCCCGGGTCAGGGCTCGTCCCAGGTGCGCCATATTGTTCATGGTCTTGCGATTGAAGGCCTTGTGCTTCGCAACGGCAGTCATGAGGTCGGGCATGCTCAGCAACTGGGCGCCCTCCTCGTCTTCCTTGGCCACCTCAAACATGTCGAGCAGGAGGAGCTCCAGGGGCGACTGTGCCTCGAAGGCTTCGTTGGAGGCTCTGAGCAGGGCCTCGTCTTCGTCGTCGAGCCAGTAGCGCTCTTTCTGGCGTATGAGCGTGACGGCTTCGGCATAGAGCTGGCCGTAGTCGATGGGGGTCTCGGTGCGTATGGGGGCTGTCACCTCCACACAGAGATAGCGACGGTTGCCCGTGGGGTCGCGCAGCACCTCGTGGCGGTTGCTCGTGCCGATGAAGGAGGCATAGCGGCGTTGCTGGCTGATGGCCTCGCTATACATGCGTCGCATCGACACGTTGGGCTTCTGGAAAAGGTGCTTGACGAAGGCAAACTGCGTCTCGCTCAACTGGTCGAACTCATCGATATTGATGAGCAAGAAGCGGGTGAGATAGCGCTCTGCTTCCTGCTTCGTACGGAAATCCACGCTGTCGGTGAAAAAGCTGCGTAGTTCGGGTGGCAGGATGATGCGGCAGAAGGTGGACTTGCGGTAACCCTGCTTGCCGATGAGTATGGGGGCGGTGTTGTTGCCATGATCCTGGTCGATGTCCATCCAGTGTGCCACCATGCTCAGGAACCATCGGCGGAAGAGCCTCTGCCAGTTGGGATTCTGATTGGGCACCATGCTGGCCAGGGCTTCGATGCGGTCCTTGCCATCCCATTTGCCCAGTCCGTCGATATACTCCTCGATGGGATTGTAGCGAGGGGTGTAGTTGGACTCTATATAGCCATTGATCTCGGCGTCGAAGGCCTCTATGCCCTCGAGGGCTGCCTCGTGCTTGATGGTATTCTTGTCATACTTGGTGAGTTCGTGGAAACGGAAGTCGAAACCATCGCGCACACGGTACTCCAGGAGGTTGGTCACCTCGTTGCGACGGAGTTCGTAGCGGCGGTTCAGAAACTCCTGCAGACGCAGAGTGGCCAACTGCTTCTTGGGCATGCCGTGACTCAGGGGCGGGAGTTCTTCGTAACCTTCGTAGACAGCCCTTACGGTGGAGCGCACGTCCTGCACATCTTCCTTGTAAAAATGCATGAGGATCTCGCGCGTGACCATCTCCTCGGGCAGACCGGACTCAGCGCACTCGTGGGCGAGTCGCACGATGGTCGCATGGGCCTCATCCCATGCTTCCTTTGTCATGGCCTCTCTCACGCGGCGGTAACACCCGTTGAACACCTGATAGAGCGACACACCGCCCCATCCCGGCTTCTTGTCGCGCACCACGTTGGCGGGCATGCGTCCGTCCACCAGTTTGTTGACCTCCTGCTGCGAGGGCAGTTCGAGGATGAAGGGCACGGCCTCTTGGCTTTGCACCATCTCGTCGTCGAAAGGCATGAGAAACTGCATGTCCAGCGTGGGCCTCTCCATCTTGATGGGTCGGCTGAGCATGGGGGCATAGCACATCACGGCTGTCCTGTAGGCCTTGACGTGAAAGAGTTCGGCTTCCGTCTCGCTCTTGGGCAGACCGCCTCCGGGCAGCACGGCGCGCGTGAGGATGACCACCGAATAGCCATCACAGCCCGTCATGGCCGCCAGAGTCTGCGGCAGAAGCATGGCTTCCTGCTTGATGCGGTCGATGGTCGATTTCTCGGCCAATCCCTCCACTTTCAGGGGTAAGATACCGGTATAGGAACGAAAAACGGGTTGTCCCTGGCCGTTTTTAGTGAACTTCCCACCCACCATTACCTTGTATACCTGGTCATAGAAGTGTGCAGTCTCAATGGAAGATGCATACGGCAGATTCTCTCTGAAGCTGCCTCCCGACTCGCCATAGCGGCAAGTTCTCACATCCTCCATCCATGCATGAAAGTCTGATACAGTGTAGGTTACGGTCTTCTTCCCTACATTCTTCCTGGTCATCGTTATATCCATCGTTCGTCTTAGCTTTTACGGGTTCAGGTGCAAATATACGACGATTCTCCGACTTTACCAAAATATTTATAAGAAAGTTTTAGAATGTAGTATTTTTACCTACACCACCTACACGCTATAGCACTCCCCTTGTATTTACTGCGAACTGTGCGTGAAGGTAACCCTATTTTTACCTTCACTTTTACCTTCACTTACCTTCACGTTTTTACCCTTTACCCCACTCCTCTCCACCGAGTTACCTTCACTTACCTTCACGCATCTTCACGGGTTACCTTCACTGCGAAATGCCAGTGTTTACTTATGGTTTGAGCATTCGTGTAGGTAGTGAAGGTAGTTTTGATGGGTTTACAAGAGACATTTTACATTCGCGAAGCCTGAACAGGAAATATCTCTCCCACCCTTTTCGTATCCGCCTTGCTGACCGTTACCCATCCCTCATCATTCCCTCGCCCGCCTTCCAGCATGCGCGTCCCTCCGATTGCCGTCAACTGACGGTAAAGTAAATCATGCGCATGCATTGCCTTTGTCATGCGCATGACTAAGCGAAGCCATGCGCATGACAGACCTTAGGCATTAGCATGATTTCACCTACCACCAATATAATGGCAGGTGAAGCCATGCGCTTGATCCATCTCGTTCATACACCCGAGCAGCCCCACACACGCCTCAAGGTATCCTTTTGTTTCAATCCACGCCCCTACACGAGGGGCGACGCAAGGAGAGCATACGCCCGCAAGTATTACTACGAGTTTCAATCCACGCCCCTACACGAGGGGCGACCTTCGAGTGTGTACGCGAGGCACACAAGCGCATGTTTCAATCCACGCCCCTACACGAGGGGCGACTGTTTCTTTGTTGCTTTGCCGTTGGTGAAATCGGGTTTCAATCCACGCCCCTACACGAGGGGCGACAGGCAGCACGCGCTGTCATCGTCTTCCGTCGTGTTTCAACCCACGCCCCTACACGAGGGGCGACCTGCGATGTCGGCAGGACGCAATGCATCATCCTTGTTTCAATCCACGCCCCTACACGAGGGGCCACCATTGGCAGTTGTGCTTGCTCCGTTCGCTACGGTTTCAATCCACGCCCCTACACGAGGGGCGACGTGCTGCTGCCCTTTGTGTCGTTTGCACGGCCTGTTTCAATCCCCGCCCCTACACGAGGGGCCACAACTAAATCTACACTACTATGCAGATC
>JAZLII010000074.1:0-14921 GCA_045617275.1 Bacteroidaceae bacterium | reverse complement strand
ATTAGTGAATTTATATTGGAAAAAAATGTTCCGGTTCTCCCATAATTGTATACAATTCCCTCTTAAAGTATTACTCCTACAATATTAATCAAAGATCTGGGTGACAGATAAATATGTAGGAGCAATATTAGCCATTTAATTTCAAATCTTAATGTAATTTATTATGGATATAATGTATATAATTAGCGGAGATGTGGAACATTTTGAACTAAAAATCTAAGTTTCTTGCGAACTTTATGTACTATTTTTGCGGAGAACCGGAACATTTATACAGATACTTAGACGATGTAATCTATAAGGTGTCCGCAATTTTGCGGAGAATAGGTACATTTTTTAGTAGAATTATCAGAATAAATAAGAGAATTGAGGGAGATTAGGAACATTTTCAATCCTGTCATTAAACTTATAATTAGTACTTTTGACGAACTTCGGGAACATGTTTTGCGGACTTCAGGAACAATTTTCTATTGAAATACAGTTTTATTGAACTAATTTATGCCAGGACGTATTTAAGATGGTGTTTTGAGGTAAAATAGAGGGTTTTATATGCTATTGTGTGCGTATTCTTCGCTAAAATCTCAATTTTTCTCAGCAGATTGAGTGAAAGTACTATTTTATTCTTAAAGCAATATGTGACTGAATTTCAAACAATTAATATACAGATGGAGGAGTTGTGTAACTACAAGTTGAGAACTTTGGGAACATTTCATGTTTTATTCTGCCTTTTTACTTACCACTCAGTTTATAGTGGATCCATCGAAAGATGGCCAATATCATACTTATAGTCTCGCGTGCGCGTGTGCGCGTATATATAAATATGTGACTCATATTTGTTTATTCTAATGAGGGGTCTAATATAGGGCAGAGTGATAAGCACGAAATGATTTGCTCCGTTTGGGCCTTAGTTCACGTTTCGCCAAGTTGAATAGGGTAGGAGAGGCTCTGGTGGATTATAGGAAATAGGTTTTGATGCAATGTAGAACATCAATTTGAGGAGATGAAGATGTTGAATTTGAGATGTTTCGGTAAAAACATTAGAGAACATGTGAAACAAGAATTAGATATCAATGAGAATATTATTTAGAGGAGTTTGCGAACATCATCTTGCGAGCGAATGGAATAAAATTGTCCAAAATGTTGTTTTTTCTAGGATTTTGTTTGTTAATCTTAAGTTTTTCAATTACTTTTGTTGCGAAGAATATTATCTACGTATTTATTATATAAGGTATGGCGAATAAACCCAAATCTCCTTCGCAGGGTAGAAAGAAAAGTCCGTTGATCAGTAAGACGAACGAAGTGGTACAGTCTTTTAGTGAAAATGGTGCCCCTGAGTTTGTGAAGAATCCAGTTCTTTATACTCAGGTGAGAGGCAATTTCTCCTTAGTTCAGACTAGTCTAATGATCGCAGTTGTCTCCCAATTACAGGATCGCATCAACGAAAGGATTGGTACTGGAAACCTTCAAGGCTCCCTCTTTCGTCCAGAGGATTTCACGGGAAACCTGCTACAATTTGAGATTCCACTCAAAGATTTAGGTATAAGTCCCAAGAAGTATGGCGAACTTGAAGCTGCCAAGGAAGGTCTTCTCCACATGGATATGACCTATCGCAGATATGATGAAAATGAAAAACGCGAATACCTGGATACGGTCAATATCTTCCATAAGATCTCTATTCCTGTAGTAGATGAGAGAGCCGATGGTGCCAAGATAGCTTACAAGGGTGGGGCGCGCCGTGCTGGTTTTATGAAGATAGAGATGGTAGATGAGTGTGCGCGAGACATACTAAATCTTCGTTTAGGCTATATCGAGCATCTGAAGGATATTGCCACCCTTTGCCGTAGTCCTCGTACGCCTCGCCTCTATATGTACCTTAGTGCATTTAGAAAGTATGGCGGTTGTACGATTAACTATATAGACTTGAAGGAGTTTTTTGGATTATTGAAATTCAGCCAGGATCATAAGAAAATCATCTCCAATCAGTATAAGTATTTTGCAGCATTTCATCGAGACGTTTTAGACCCTGCGCAGAAGGAGATGAAAAAGTTGAGCGATGAGAATAAAGTGGAGTTCTATTTTGAGTATGAGCCTGTCTATCCGCGTGGTGTGCACAGAGGAGATCCAGAGAGCATCAAGTTCACCATTATCGAAGGACAATTTGGTAAGATTCGTAAGCAACTGAAGAATGATGGACGAACCCACATCGATCTCATCAAGCGATATAAACTTCAGGCTGATGAATGGGAAAAGCTGGAACCCCTTTTGGAAGGCATTGATATCTCTGACGAATTGGAGAGGATAGACACCCTGATCGAGGAGAAGAAGCCTAAGGTGGTGCATGCATATGTTACCAAAGTCCTCTACAACTATCTCATGGAGCGCCAGGTGGATCATTCTGATGAGTACACTCCTTTTGATGACGCCACCCCCCAGCGCCCACTTCGTCCGAAGATCAATGAGGTACAGAGAAGATGCTACGACCGCTGGATGCAATTCTGCAAGGAGCGACTTGGTGAGAAGTTTTATACCACTTTTATGGACCCCAAGTACTGCGATATATGGATGGTAGATAGTGCTCATAAGATTGTCTACATAGCTGTACCGACAGATTTTGTAAAAGAAAAGTGGGAAGAAAATGCCCAGAGCATAAGCTCTTATTTCTTCACTGTCTTTGGAAAAGATGCCACTTATGCGTTTGTCATCAAGGATTTGTCAGAGTATGAATGAGCAAATATACCATAAAAATTAAAGCATTATATCATTAATACATGTTGTAAATACTGGTATTTTTCGCAAGGTATAGTATATAATATATAAATTAAGGTAGTAGAAATGGGAAATAAAATATGTCCTTCTTGTGGAAAGGAAATAGATGATAACGTTCGCTTTTGCCCTTGGTGTGGCACTCCTATGCCTCATGACATAAAAGAAGAAAGTCTCCATAATGAGGGTACAACTACCCAAATTGGAGATCAAGAAGAGTCGCGTAGGCACGAATGGCCAGAAGAAGAAAAATCCGTTTCTTTTACAATTTATGAAAAGGACCCTTATCTTGATACATCCATAAATGACGTAGAGCTCCCGGATGGGCCTGATACAACAAAGGGAGGCTGGAGTGGTAAGCACATCTTCTTTCTTGTGGTTTTGCTTTTGGCTATCGTTGGCATTGTGGCAGTTTTCTCCTTGCATTCGGATAAGTACGAAAATCATATGCCAGACTATGAGAAGGTAGTGGAAAAGCAAAATCTGCAGCAGCAGAAACGAGAGCAGAAACTCGAAAATGAGCGAAGAGAGGCACAGCGTATACAGGATGAACTTAGACGTGCCCAGGAAGAGGCTGCTGCCCAGGAGGCTGCGCAAAGAGCTGCCGAAGCAGCAGAAGAAGAGGAAGAAGACATTGATGAAGATGCGTTGGAAGAGCGCCTCCAGGATCTGTTTGAATCCTTGGGCATGTAGTCATCTCTGTTTTGCCACCCTTCGTAATTCGTGATCCAGTAAAGTATCTGCAGCATCCCCCTATATCAGCATAACCTACAGCTCGAGAGATACACGAGAAATAAAAGTTAAGGACTCAGATCAACAAATCTGAGTCCTTATTCGTTATAATATAGTCTGTAGAAGTTTTGTTCTGCAAGTATCCCCTTGTTTATTTCTTCTTGTTTTGGTATACTCTGACGTAGTCTATCTCGTATCTCATTGGGAAAGCGTCCACCACAGGTTCTCCGCCATTCTGACCTCCAATGGCCAGGTCTAGTAGGATGTACTGTGGAGCATGGAAAGGATTCTGGTGGTCGCCGATGCTTCCATTGACCGTCTTGGAGAGATCTATTTCATTCAAGAGTTCATCGTCGAGGTATATCCGTATGAATTTCTCATCCCAGTCCATTCTCCAGATGTGAAATTTTTCGTTCCAGTACGCATCCTTTTGGAGAAAATGCTCATAGGGAACCTTTTTGGAGTTCCATACAGCTTGATATCTTCTATCGTTTCCCCATGCAGCATTGGCGAGAATGCAAGGTTTTCCTGCCACATGATAGTACTCCATAATGTCGATCTCCCCATTTGATGGCCATTCTCCTTTTTGGCCGAGGGTCCAAATGGCAGGCCAAGAGCCTATGACAGCAGGTATGCGTGCTCTTACTTCCATCCGTCCATAGAGGAAATTGAATGTTCCGCTCGTATTGACACTTGCAGAAGAATATTTGGCATAAGGTCGGTTGCGCTTCCAGTCGCGACTGCCCTCCTGATATCGAGGGTTGGGGATGCTGTCGAGTTTCGCTTCCAGCACCAGAAGTCCGTCTTGCCGGTAGGCATTTTCTTTCTGATACCATTGATACTCTTCATTTCTCACAAATCCGTGTTCTGCTTTCCATATCTCGGTATTGAGGGGGCCTGAACCGTCAAATTCGTCATGCCATACCAACTCCCAGTTCTCTTGTGCCTGAGCATTGATGGTGGCAGAGTGCATTGTCGCAAATAGAAGTGCGTAGAGTGTTTTTTTCATTAGGGTGGGTTGTATTGAATGTGTTAAATTGCTGTCATTTTGTATCCCATACGCTTCAGCCAGATTGCTGCTCCCATGAGATAAAGTTGGTGAAGGCTTGACACATAGGCTTGGAAGGCTTCCTTTGTTCCTGGTTCGATGGGCTGATGGCGAAGTAGGCTGTTGGTGCGTGCTGCGCATTCACCTACCAGCTTTTCCATGTCGTCAAAACTTTTACCCGTTAGTCCCAGTACGTCTTCGCGCACAAATTCATCCATGTAGTCAAATCCACGCTTGTCGCGTAAATACGTGTACAGGTTGTCAAGTATGCTATACGTCTCCCAGTCTTTGTCCCAGAAACAAGCTACTGCCATACCTATATACATCATCCATCCCAGTGAGACGTTGGGGTATTGAGTGTATTCACGTATGCCGTCTGGCATGTAGGCCTGGGCGATTTCTTCCCATTTCTCCTCTATATCTGGAGCGTCAGGCATACGTTCGTCTATCTCTTCTTGGGCGAGTAGGTAGCCATAAAGGTCCTTCTTGACGAGTTCTTCAATAGGTATGTTGTATGAATTTTCTTGTTTTTCCATTTTCATATCTTAATAGGTATGGTTCGTGTGTACGGTTTCCATTTACGAGCCTTCCGTTGAGGTCATATTTTTGCCACTTGCCAGATTTCTCCCCGTTTGTGTGTTCATCCACCATCTGTTTGATACTGTCGGGACAATCGAAATGCGATAGTATATATCTGGCTCCCTCCATAGCATCTATCTCTCCCCATCCATATTCGTTGTTGGGGTGGGGGAGTAGAGGATCATATCGATGGCTTGTAGCTTGGATGACCTGCAAGATATCCTGTGGCGACAGGGTAGGGCAGAGCTGGAGCCAAAGGGCCACTATGCCTCCCACCACGGGGGCGGACATGGAGGTTCCGCTGTTGCAGTTCCAAGCATATGTCCTGCCATTGAATGTGAAGTGGCTTACGTCCCAGCTTACGTCGTTGGCCAATGGATTCTGTTCGATATAGTAACTGCTGTAGGCAGATATGATGTTGCAAGCTGGAGCCATCACATCGGGCTTGATATTGCCTTGCATCGTTGGTCCTACACTGCTGTATATCCATCTTCTTCCGTCGTCCCCCATATCATAGCTCTTCCACTTTCCGTAATAGTTGTGCGCCCCCGTCCTGTAAGCCGTTCCGCCTACTGCTATGACAGAGGTACAAGCTGCAGGGAAGTTGATATTGTGCGTGGAGACAGCATTCTTGTATTGAGGCATGGAGCTGATGTCGAGAAAGAGTCCACCCGACGCAAAGCATTCCACCTCATGGTCCTTGCCCTTGAGTGTCAGTCTCACGCGATGCGTTCCTCCATTTCCCAAGTACTTGTTGGTCAGTGTCTTGATGTACAGTTCTGTGGCCCAGTCCTTATCGTTGTAGCAAGAAGGGTAGCTTGCCAGAAGCAGCAGAAATTGCTCATCGTCGATGAGAAGCGTGTCGATGAGAAGGCTGTCTTCGCATGCACATATCTCGTCGGTATTGACCGTGATGGTCTCCAGGACGTTTCCGGGTGCAGATGTTTTGCTGAAGTGCAGGCTTATATCCGTCTTGTCCGTATGTCGTAGCGTATAGTACGCCCCTTCGCTATTGCTGTAGACAAATGAGCTGATGGAGTCCTGTCCGACTGGTTTGTGCAGGTAGGTCTTGTTGGCCGAACTGTTTCCTGCCGAAGCCACGATGATGCGTCCGGGTCCCGTCATCCTCTCTATCACCTCGTAGAGCAGTTGGCTGTCACCGTACAAGTCCTCGTGTGCACCCTCGCTGAAGGAGATGACACAGGGTTTTCCTACTTGGTCGGCGTAGTCGAAGATATACTGAAATCCCAAGATGTCCGTGGTTGCGGTATATTTGTTTCTGTTTTCCTCGCTGATGAATTCCTCATCGTTGCTCACGGCATTGGCCACAAGACACAGGTCTGCCTCCGGTGCCATGCCCACGTAGGGCGAGTCGTATCCGCTACCTGCTGCGATGCCAGCCGTGTGTACACCGTGAGTCTGCTTCATGCCATCCGTCGCTACGGCCTTGTTTAGTATTTCGTTTTTTGTTGTATAGTCCCTTCCCACGTAGAGTGAGCTTCCAAGGCTGTCAGGATCCAGCATGTCCCAAAATGCCTTGATGCGATACTCCTTCAGGTCGCGACTGTAGAAAGTGGGGTGGGTCAGGTCAAATCCGATGTCCTGAATGCCCATGACCACGCCCTTGCCGGTTAGTCCGGTACGGTTTTCTATGCCCTTCCACAGTTGGTTCACTCCAAGCAGCGTGGCCGTGGTGTCCACGCACACGTGGCAAGTCTTGCCCATCTCTATTCGCTGTATTTCCTTGTGCCTTGTGAGCTCTTGTATCTTGCTGAGCGTTAGGCTTACGGCGTAGATGTCACCCCAGTTGCGTATTTTCTGACAGCCCTCTTCCCTCAGCAGGCTTTCCCGACTGCACTTGACCAGTGCCAGTATTTCCTCTTCTGCGAGCATGCGGGAGGCTCGGGTCTGTACCTCTGCTCCTTTCTGGTAGAACATCTGTCTGAGGCTGTGTGACAACTTGCTGGGCACCATCGTTTTCCCCATGCTCTGCACGGCGTCATCCCTGTGAGATGGGGCTGGTTGAGCATCGATGGCCAGAGGCATGCAGACGTACATTGTCAGACAGGCCAATAGCTGTGCAAATATATGGTACGGTTTTCTATTCACTCTTTATGCTATTATTTACTGACAAAGTTACAATAAAGTCTTTGTTTTACAAAATTTAATTCTTAACTTTGCCTTTGAATCGAAACTTTTTATCCTGAATGGCAGAGAGAATCATCAAATTGCCCAAGATAATGGACCCAACTCGTGGCAATCTCACGGTTGTCGAGCAGCTCAGCGAGGTCCCTTTTGAGGTTAAGCGTGTGTATTGGACCTACGATGTGCCAAGTGGCGAGAGTCGTGGCGGCCATGCACATAAGCAGCTCAAGCAGCTCATTGTGGCGATGAGCGGATCTTTCATTGTCAATCTGGATGATGGAAAGGGCCATCGTGAGTCCTATCATCTCAATCATCCCTGGGAAGGCCTTCTGGTGGATACTGAGGTGTGGCGTACGCTCGACGACTTCTCTACGGGTGCCGTCTGCATGGTGCTCGCTTCGGAGCTCTATGATCCCGATGACTATATCTACGACTACGATGAGTTTGTTCGCTACGTCAATCGTTAGCCGTTTTGTATTGATAGATACCAGACTTTACAGTAGCCAGTCCTCTCCATTACTTATGTTGATTATCTGAAATTCTGCAAAATGTTCACCATTAAGCGCTATACATCCTCCGATGCCAAGGTGTGGAATGAGTACGTGGCCCATGCCCGCAATGCTACATTCCTCTTCGACCGTGGCTATATGGACTATCATGCAGATCGCTTTCAGGATCATTCTCTGCTCTTCTATGTGGGCAACAAGCTGCATTCCCTATTGCCGGCCCATGAGAAGGGAGATTGGTTTTGCACCCATCGTGGCTTGACGTATGGTGGACTCATCATGAATATGGATGTCACAGCAGCCGATGTCGTACAGCTTTTTGAGGAACTCAATGCGTACCTTCGTGAGCACGGTTTCAACCATGTGCTCTATAAGCCTGTGCCTTGGGTCTACCATCTGGTGCCTTCGGAGGAGGATCTCTATCCGCTTTTCTGGAAATGTCAGGCCCGTGTCACCTCGCGCGATGTGGGTACGGCCATTGCCTTGCAGCAGCACATCCGTTGGCGCCGCCTTCGACGTCGTTCTTTGAAGCATGCCCAAGAGGCTGGGGTAGTGGTGAATAGAAGTGAGGACTTTGCTACGTTTTGGACCATCCTGACCGACAATCTTCAGTCCAACTATGGTGTCTCACCCGATCACAGACTGGCAGAGATCACCCTCCTGCACGACCGTTTTCCCGACCGATTGGTACTCTATACGGCTTCTGTGGAAGGCCAGATGGTGGGAGGACTTGTGGTTTACCTTTCACCCCAGGTGGTCCATGCCCAGTACAGTAGCGCCACGCCCTATGGCAAAGAGATAGGAGCTATGGATGCACTCTACGACTATGTCATCCATGAGGAGTACCCTGACTATCAGTATCTTGACTTTGGCCGTTCCACGGAAGGCGATGGAAGTGTGCTCAATGCTACTTTGGTCTCCCAGAAGGAGGGCTTCGCCGGTCGTACCATCTGCTACGACACCTACGAGTGGGACCTGTAGCCCCTTCTTGGTTCTTATACGAAAAAAAGGATGCCAAAAGACGACATCCTTTTATTTTTAAGTATACGTGAGTACTTTACCACGCTTTTTATCTCCTCAGTACTACCTTGTTGCCTTTCTTCACGACGATACCGGTGTGTGAAGTAGAAGCCTTTCGGCCGCTCAGGTCGAAGGTGTCCGCAGATGAGCTGTCTGCAGGCTCCATCGTCACTGCCATTCCGGCTGTCGCAGTCTCTTCTCCTGCCACGATGCTTGCCACCTCCTCGGCAGAGAGCACGTAGTTGTAGACACGGAAGTCGTCCACATATCCCTTCAGCAATGGGTCGTTGATGTACTGACTTCTTCCTATGTAGTTGCACACACCGTTGATGTCGGAAGGCTTGATGGTGAAGTTGTCCTTCGAAGCCTTCAGTTCGCCGTTGATATAGATCTGTGCCGTGCCATTGTCGCCATCGAAGGTTACTGCCACGTGCTTGAGTCCCGTCGTCAGCGGACTGCAGTCGAGTATCTGCTCCTCGCCCTTGTTTTTCATCACGAAGCGCATCCTGGTGCCATTGCTGGGAGTGAGAAACATATATTGGTCTTCGCCATTTCCGAAGTCGAAGATGCGCTCCCATGTGGTATTGCTACTTGTGCGACGCACCCAGCAGCAGATGGTCATGTGGTCATGGTGCCCGATGGTGCTGGGCAGTTGCACGAAAGTATTTCCGGCACTTAGGTCCACGGAGGTCTCGCCATGCTTCTTGTTCGTGTCCTTGTCGCTGAATTTCAGTTCGTCGGCCGTGGCTATGGCATGGTTGGCATTGGGAGTCTTGTCCGTGAGATTCTCCTCAAAGTCTATCTCGCATATGAGTGCCTTCTCGCCCGTCACGCCAGCCTCTACCGCTTCGCTCTTCTCGCTTCTGTTGAGTGCTCCGTCGGTACTTCTCACGGCATACAGGTACAGCTTGCCGTCCTCGGCAGAGTTGTCCACGAAGGCAGTCCCCGTGATGTCTCGGCCTATCGTGTTCCAGTCCTCTGTGCCTTTCTCTGTGCGTAGGATGTCATATCCCTTGAGGTCCTCGTCCTCTGTGGCTTTCCAGGTAAGCAGTACGCTTGCGGGCTGTGGCGTAGCTTTGAGTTCGGTAGGTGTGGCAGGAGCTTGGCGGTCATAGTCAGCATTGGCATCGATGAGTCGCCACATCAGTTTTTCGTCGCCCTCTTTGAAGGTCGCCTGTGTCACGTTGCCCGTTCCGGTAGAGGTGCTGTTGCAGCTCAGGGCGAGGTTGCTGTGTCGGCTTCTGATGTAAAACCATCCGTCGCCCGCATACTGCAAGTACCACTGTTCGTTGTTGCCAAATCCTCCGGGGAAGCTGCCCACCTGTCCGCCATTGTCCAGGCTCCAGTTCAGGATGTCCATGAGTATCTTCTCGTTGCCGGCCATGCGTATCTCGTAGTAGCTGTAGTCGCCACCGATGCGGTTGTTTACAGGTCTTACGGTCCACTGCGTGTAGCCATAGTTAGCCTCCTTGGCAGGCTTCACGGCTTGTTGCAGTTGCTTCCATGAAGACCCCGGATCGGTACCATATCCGAGATATTTGCCTTTGGTGCCGGTACGATTGCAGTATTTGTTGACGATGCGATAGGTGCCGTTGATGTAGGGCTGCACGTCCTCTCCACTCTGTATGTCAAATACTACCTCGGCGTTGGTCTGCCCCACCTGATAGCCCGTGCCGCCTGGCATCTCCATCACGAAGTGGCGCATGGGGCCCTGGCCGTTGTAGTATACGTCACGGTCCGTTGATACAAACTCGTAGTTGGTCGTGGCAGCCTGTCGCTCACTGCTTCCTATGAAGCCCTGCACGCTGCCGTCCGTCTGTCGATACACGGTAGCCGATGTCCAGTTCTTCCGATGATCTCCGTAGGCCAGTCGGTCTCCAGGGTTGCCTTGGTAGGTAGCCTTCATTAGCTGTGCCCTTGCACGCTCTGCTGTGCCCCACCATATGCCGGTCTGCATGCCATACTCCACACCCACCATGGCCTCCATCGTGTTGTGCAGCTCGTCGTTGGTAGCATGGTGCCCGGCTTTTGTCAGTCTCTCGTAAAATGAGGCATAGTTGTCAAACGAGCCGGCCAGCTGGTGTGTGTTGCCCTCGTCAAGGTAAGCCTTCAGGTAGTTCCACCATTCGTAGGCCTTGTCATCGTTGAGCGTGTTTCCGCCACAGAGTCGCACGTCGGCATACTTCTCCTTGTAGGCCTCGTTGGTCTTCATCAGCTTGCACATCTCCAGGAAGTCAGCCTTGCGATGGCTGTAGGTGGGCAGTGCGTGCCACTCATAGTCAGGCTCATTGAGCGGACTGATGCTCACCAGTCGGGTCAGGCCCTTCGACTTGTAGTAGTCTGCCGTCATGTCAAAGAGCTTCACCCAGTGCTCTGCTCTTTCTGCCGAGGTCTTGCACTCATTGTTGTACCACTCGTCGAGCGAGGCATGGTCGCAGTTCATGTTGTAGGTGATGCCAGCCTTGCAGTATTTCTTCACGATGGCGATGCGCCTGTCCAGGTCCTTCTGCTGTTCTGCGCTAAACTTGCCGCTCTCCACGCTATGGGTGGGCTGAAACGACAGGCGCATGATGTCCACCACTTCCTGTCCGCTGAAGGCCATGCCCCGTCTCACATTGTCCTCGCTCAGCCATGCCAGGTCAAACCCCCATTCGATAGGCGTCTTCATGCCCTTGTCGGAGTATCCGAAGAGCAGTTGTACATCGGGTTTCTTGTAGGGTATCTGATAGAGAGCGTTGCTTGGCGTCTGTGCCTGTGTGCCTTGTGAGCTGAGCCAGAGCAGTGCTGCAAGGGATAGGATTTTCTTCATGCGTGCGTATATATTAATAAGGTGGGATAGTGTCAGATACTGTGCTGATCTTGAAGGTTGTGGGTTGTCTGTCTGCGTCTTAAAACAACAAAACCTAAGTCGTTGCGACTTAGGTTTATGTTGTCAAGAGTCGAGGTGCCTGGCGGATTCGAACCGCCGTAGACGGTTTTGCAGACCGTTGACTAAGCCACTCAACCAAGGCACCATTGCTCAAATGCGATGCAAAGGTAAGACATTCTTTTCAATCTTGCAAGCCTTTGCCCGATTTTTTTGCCCTTCATGTATGAATTCTCTTCCTTGTGCTCAAAAAGTGGGGGGCAGATGGGCAGACATCTGCCCCCCACTATGGCATCTTGCAGTCAGCTGTCTCTTACTTGAATATCAGCTGTGCATAGTTGAAGAGTCCGTACTTCCATACCACGAAGTCGTGCTGACCCTCGGGGTACTGTATGAGGGTGCAGGGTATCTCGTTCTTGTCGCAGAATGCCTTCAGGCGTGCGCTGTTGAACATCAGGCCGTCACGGCTTCCGCATACCATCCAGAGCAGCTTGTTCTCCTTCTTGGTCTTTGCCACATCGGGGATGAGCTGTTCGGGCTGCTTGGTGTTGGGTGCAGAAGAAAATCCGCCTACGAAGGCAAACTGGTCCAGGTTGCCCAGACCGAAGTTGAGCGACTGTCCGCCACCCATCGAAAGTCCGGCCACAGCGCGATGAGCCTTGTCGGTATAGGTGCTGTACTTACCCTGGATGTAGGGGATGAGGTCGTCGATGAGGTCGCGCTCGAAGATCTCGAAGCCCTTTGTCATCTCGGGACCGTAGATGTTGCCTTCGGGCTTGTCGTTGGGGAGTGCACGTCCGTTGGGCATCACGATGATCATGGGTTCTGCCTTCTTCTGTGCGTAGAGGTTGTCCATGATGATGTTGGGCACACCCTGCATCCACTCCTTGTGGTCACCGCCGATGCCGTGGAGGAGGTAGAGCACGGGATATTTCTTAGACTTATCGTACTTGGGAGGCAGGTATACGGTGATCTTTCGGGTCGTGCCCACGGTCTTCGAAGGATACTCGTCCTCTACGATGGTACCGCGCTCTATGCCGGCAGTCTCCTTGTCAAACCCTTCTGGTGCGGCCACGTAGTCGTTGTACTTCACGTCGATCTGCTGCATGCCGCCGAAGCCACCCATGCCACCAGGACGACCGCCACCCATACGGGGAGCACCTTGACCACCACCGGGAAAACCACCACCGGGCTGTGCATTGGCTCCAAGCGAGAGAGCCAGCAATGCCATAAGACAAATCTTTTTCATTTTTCTTTGTGTTTTAGAAATTATTGAATTGAGGTTAATGCTTTCCTTTTTTTGACAAATCTATGCGACTATGGTTTAATGCCGCTTTTCTTTGTCCGACGGGTTAGGCTATGGTTTGATGCTGCTGAGGTTTCTGGCCAGGCGTTCACCCAGGCCGATGGTGTAGCCCTCGTTGCAGAACACCACGCGGTTGAACGTGTCGGCGATGACAAACGTCGGTGCCGTACCCGTGAGGCGCAGCCCGCTGAGCAGTTCGTCGTAGATGGCTCCTGTGCTGTCGATGCCGAAGTGCGTGTGCTGGGGTAGGGTGGGCAGACCCTCCAGTTGGAATCGCTCAGCGTCGGAAGCCGAGCGGAAGAGCAGTACCAGGTGTCCGCCCCATTCGTCTATCTGCTCTTTCACGGCCGCTATGTCGCGGAGGGTGTGGTTGGTAGGCTCGTTGCTGGGAGCTATGATGCCCAGTATGTAGTATCCACGACCGGTGGTTGAGAGTAGCGACTTCAGTTGCTTGGCCCTCTCCTCCGTGTCCTTCCATCGGTCCTCACCGCTCAGGGACTTTCCCACCTCCTGGGCTTCCAGGGGGAAGTAGCGTGCCTCGCTGTTGAGGTTGCCTATCACCTGCAAGCCCTCTTCCGGCTGACGCAGTGTGAGAGGTATGGTGAGGAGCGAGCCAGCCTGGAGAGGCCGGCACTCGAGGTGCACCAGTACGCTGCCGTCGGCCATGCGAGTGCCCGAGATGAGCATGTAGTCCCCCTCGTCGAGTGTCTGCGGAGTGCTCAGTGTGGTCTGCCAGGTACCCTCGTCGGGATAGTTCATCAGCTGTGCGCTGCCGTTCTTGATTTGTGAGAGCGTGAAGTGCGTGTAGTATTTCGGATTGTCCATCCACGACAGCGGTGTCCAGCCCACTTGTAGCTCACCTGTAGCCCCCGCCGTCTCCTCTGCCTCCGCTTCGAAGGTCGTGTCGGCCCAGCCCGTCGGGTTCAGATACTGCACCTTTCCCGTCACGGCATCGATGCGGGCCGGATGACCCAGTGTGCGGCAGAGTGCCACGAAGAAGATGTCGCGTGAGCGACTGTCGGTCACACGGTGACGCCACACGCCCCAAGGCAGCATGCGAAGGTGCTGTGGATTGCTATCCTCGTCGATGTCTATGTTCACCTTCACCCAAGCCATGATGGCCTGCGGTCCTTCCTCTGCCAGAGAAAGTTGCAGGTCGGCCGGCATCTCCTGGAGCAGTTGGCTTCGATAGGCTGTGAGCATCTCGTTGGCCACGCGAGGACAACTTATGTAGTGCTGACGGGTGGTCTCGTCCCAGGCCTCCATGTTCTGGCCTATCCGTTCAGCCACCTCCGTGGCGACTGAGGCTGTGGTGCCGGCTATGGATGGCGTGCCCAGCATGTGGTGATCGAGCAGCACCTCGAGGCTCACGTCGCGCAGGTCCTTGGCAGAGAGCGACTCCAGGAGCGAGAGTGCACGGCCGTCCTTGCTCTCCTTGAGAAATTGCTGTATGCAGTCGTAGTTGCCACGTGAGGCCACGATGAGTGGAGCCACGCGGTCGGCAGGCAGTCCCTCTGCCTCCGCCCATGCTCTGGCTTTTGCCTCGCTGGGGAAGGTCGCCTCGTAGGCCTGGCGCATCCGGTCCTCTTCGGCCAGACGTTGCGCGTTGCGTTGGCGTTGCTCCTCTGTCATGGAGGGCACGTTGTTTCGCTCCTTGGGAGGCACTATCTCGAGATCCATACTGTAGCTTTCGCCGGCCTGGTGAGAGAGTGGCACGATGAGCGTGTCGGTCTCGGTCATCGTACAGCGAGCGAAGCCATAGTGCGTACCATCCGTGGCCCATACCACGAGGTCGCCCAGGCCTGCCTCGATGGACGAGAGGCCATGCTGGTCGGCTATCTTCGAGCAGAAGGTGTAGAACTCAGCGTAGTTGTAAATCTTGTACTCCACTTTCGCACCTTCCACGGGTTTTCCTTTGCTGTCCACCACCTTCACGTAGCGCCTGTTTACGGGAGCGTA
>JAZLII010000073.1:0-7509 GCA_045617275.1 Bacteroidaceae bacterium | reverse complement strand
CAATAACTAAAACCAATAACCAACAATGGCAAGTATTAAAGAGAAAATAGGCTACGCCCTTGGCGATGCCGCAGCAGGAGGTATCACATGGAAGATCATGTCCATCGCCTTCCCCTTCTTCTTCACCAATGTATTTGGCTTGTCTCTGGTCGACACAGCCATGCTGATGCTCATCGCACGTATGTTTGATGTGGTGACCGACCCCATCATGGGTAGCTTGGCAGACCGCACACAGTCCCGCTGGGGTACCTATCGTCCCTGGCTCATCTATGGCTCTATCCCCTTTGGTCTGATCTTCGCCGGCTTGCTCTTCACCCCCGAGCTCGGACCTGTGGGCAAGCGTGTCTATGCATACGCTCTCTATCTCATGATGATGGCCATCTACACCGCTGTTAATGTGCCTTACGGTTCGCTGCTGGGCGTGATGACCGACGATGACAATGAGAAGAATCAGTTCTCTGCTTATCGTATGGTGGGAGCCTACGCCATGGGTTTCGTCACCCTCTATTCATTCCCCTATCTGCTCAACATGGTAGGTGGCACAGAGCAGCATCAGTATGCTGTCTTGGGTGCCGGTTTCGGTCTTCTTGCAGCTGTGATGACCTTAGCCTGTGGTCTGATGACTAAGGAGCGCCTCAAGCCCGTCCGTGCCGAGAAGTTCTCCTTTGGCCAGTTCGTCGACTTGTTCAAGAACAAGCCTTGGGTCTGCCTTACCCTCATGGGACTTTGTACCAACTTCTTCAACGGTTTCCGCTATGCCGCAGCCAGCTACATGTTCCTCTACTGTCTGGGAGGTGACATTACTGCGGGTAGCCTCATTATCAGCTACACCTCATTCATGGCCTTCGGTGAGGTCACCTGTATGGTCTTCGGTGGTTTATCTCCCAAGTTCACCGAGTGGATCGGCAGTAAGCGCATGGCCTTTGTGTGGTCGGCCGTGATCTGCCTGGTCACCAGTGTCGCCTTCTTCTTCGTGCCCATGAGTCCTTCTTCCATCTGGATTATGGTGGCCATTGTGGTTCTCACCTCTGTGGGTGTGGGTTTCTACAGTCCCCTGCTTTGGTCCATGTATGCCGATGTGGCCGACTATGCCACTGAGAAAAATGGTACCTCCAGCACAGGTCTTATCTTCTCTTCCGGTACCATGGCGCAAAAGTTGGGTGGAGCTGTCAGTGGTGCACTCATCACCCTGCTCTTGGGCTGGGCCGGTGCCACGATGATTGCCGATGAGATGGGCAACGAGACCATCAACCCCGCCTCCATCACCGACTCCGTCCGTACCATGATCTGGGCGCTCTTCTCGCTCTTCCCCGCCTTCATCGCCCTCATCATGGGCATCTTGGCCTACAAGTTCCCTCTGAAGAAATGATAGAATGAAAAAATGAAATAATTATAAAATGATGAAGAAAAATGTTTTGAAATCGAAGGGATGTACGCTTCTGGCTGCACTTTTCACTTTTCACTTTTCACTTTTCACATGCGACGCAGTCGCACAGGCCATCCCTCGCGACCCACAGGTGGAGGCGCAAGTCGAGGCTTTGCTTCAGAAGATGACTTTGGCCGACAAGGTGGGCCAGATGTGCGAGTTGGCCATCGACAAGGTGGCACAGCGCAGCGGTGACAACAATGTACAGAGCAATCAGTCTGCCGAGAGCCTCGCCGGAGGCAAGCTCTCCGCTGCCGCAGTCAACGAGACCTTCAGTAAGTGGCGTGTCGGTTCCATCCTCAATGTGCCCGAAGGCGTGGCACAGCCCCCCGAGGTATGGAGCAATGTCATCCGCGCCCTCAACAGTGCTTCTCTGGCACAGTGCGGTGTGACGCAGCTCTATGGCGTCGACCAGATCCATGGTGCCAGCTATACCTGGGGCGCCACCCTTTTCCCCCAGGAGGTTAGCCAGGCTTCCAGCTTCAACAAGGACATCCCCTTCCGCATCGGTCAGATCACGGCCTACGAGAGCCGCGCCTGCCTCATCCCCTGGGTCTATGGCCCCGTGATGGACCTTGCCCGCTCACCCCTCTGGTCACGTATGTGGGAGAGCTTCGGTGAGGATGTCTACACCCAGTCTGTCATGGCCAGTCAGCTCACTCGCGGTTTGCAGGGCGAAGACCTCAACCATCTGAGTATGAACAATGTGGCAGCCTGCCTCAAGCATTTCCTGGCCTATGGTGCTGCTGTCAGTGGCAAGGATCGTACCCCCTCCAGCGTCACCTATCGTGAGATGATGGAGAAGTACTTCCAGCCCTTCCGTGCCTGCATCGAGGCTGGTGCGCTGAGTATCATGGTCAATAGTGCCAACAACAACGGCGTGCCCTTCCATGCCAACCACAAGCTCCTCACCGAGTGGCTGAAGGAGGGACTCAACTGGGACGGTATGATCGTCACCGACTGGGCCGACATCGACAACATCTGGAAGCGCGACCATGTGGCAGCCAACAAGAAGGAGGCCATCATCATGGCTATCAATGCCGGTATCGACATGAGTATGGACCCCTATAGTACCGACTTCTGCACCCTGCTGACCGAGGCTGTCAACGAGGGCAAGGTGCCCATGAGCCGTATCGACGATGCCGTTCGCCGTATCCTGCGTCTCAAGATCCGCATCGGTCTGATGGACGAGAAGACCTGGAACATCCCCTATGGGGAGGTGAAGACTGGCTCAAAGAGTTCAAAGGGTTTGAAAAGTAGCAAGAAGGCTCCCAAGACTCTGGTCGAGATGTATCCCGACTTTGCCAGCGACAAGTTTGCCCAGGAGGCCACCGCTATGGCAGAGGAGTGCATGGTGCTGCTGAAGAACAATGCACCCAAGTCATCGTCATCGTCGCCCCTCCTTCCCTTGAAGAAGGGCACGAAGATCTTCCTCTGCGGTCCCAACGCCAACAACTTCCGCCCCATGAATGGTGGCTGGAGCTACTCATGGCAGGGCGACAAGGCCGACGATGTCTGCCGCAAGATCGGCAAGTACCATACCTTCTACGAAGCCCTGGCTGAGAAGTTCGGCAAGGAGAACGTGGAGTTCAGCGAGATGGTGCGCTATAGCAGTCGCAACTTCAACCTCGACGAGCAGGTGCCCGAGCTCATGATAGCCAACGGACAGTCCACTGGCGACAAGATCAGCCGTGCCGACGTCATCGTCTGCTGCATCGGTGAGAACAGCTACTGCGAGACCGTGGGCAACATCGATGATCTCCGTCTCTCTCAAAATCAGCGTGAGATGGTGCAGACCCTGGCCAAGACCGGTAAGCCCATCCTCCTCGTTCTCAATGAGGGTCGTCCTCGCCTGATCAACGACATCGAACCACTGGCTACCGCCGTTGTCCACACCTTCCTGCCCAGCAACTATGGTGGCGATGCCTTGGCCAACCTCTTGGCCGGCGATGCCAACTTCTCTGCCCGCATGCCCTACACCTATCCCAAGCACCACGGCTCTTTCATCACCTACGACTGCAAGCCCTGTGAGTACGTGGAGACCATGGACGGTGCCTACAACTACAGCGCCAACACTCCCATCCAGTGGCCCTTCGGCTATGGCCTGAGCTATAGCAAGGTGCAGTACAGCAACCTCCGCGTGGCCTCTCTGCCCGCCTCTCAGGGTACGGCTCCTCTCAAGAAGGGCTTTACGCCTCGTTCGGCTGGTGGCGTGAAGTATGCCGATGATGCCGTCATCACCTTCACCGTCGATGTCACCAACAGCGGCGACCGTGAGGTCAAGGAGCCCGTCTTGCTTTTCGTCAGCGATCTCGTGGCCTCCCTCACCCCCGACGTCAAGCGTCTCCGTGCCTTTGAGAAGGTTACCCTCGCTCCTGGTGAGAAGAAGACGGTCACCCTCACCGTCCGTCCCTGCGACCTCTCCTTTGTCAATGAGGACTTGCAGTGGGTACTTGAGCCCGGCGAGTTCCGTGCTGCAGTAGGTGGTCAGAGCGTCGTTTTCAATATTAAGTAAGAGGTACTTGCGTAAATAGTATAAGTCAGAAACAACAACAAATACAACGAAAACAACCTTTTTTATTAATACTTCATCGCAATTAGCAGGAAATATTAAATCGTTGTTTTTGTTGTTTTCGTTGTTGTTTCAAGATCTTCACCTGAAGCCGTAGGTGCCTTTTTTTTTGCTCCTGCACAGATTACTTTTCGTGCTTTTTTTCGCTGGTGGCCGCCCAATATTTCATCTTTTTTTTCTTTTTTCTTGGTCTTGCTTAAACCTTCTTTAAAAGGGGGTGTCGTAAATAACAGAGAAACAACAAATTTGCTGTATTTACAACCATTTGAAGGAAAATCTCGACCTCCTTCATCAAGCATGCTTTACTAAAAATATATGAAACACACCCTCCAACAGCTCTTGCTGCTCGTGATATTTTTTACTTGTGCTAATACTGTAAGTATTCAGGCACAAAACACCAAGACCACTACCACTACCAATTCTGCTGCTCGCAATGCTTTGGAGCAGGCTTTGGGTAAGGAAGCTAAGATCAACATCCGCGGTACCGTGTACGACAATGCCGAACTTAAAGCATTGCCTGGTGCACAGGTGAAGCTGACCCGTCTGGACAGCGTATTGGTGGCTGCCACGATTTGTAATGACAATGGTCAGTTCGTACTTCGTGAGGTGGCTTCCGGTACTTATCGTCTCAATGTCTCGATGATCGGTTTCAAGGCACAGAATTTCACCATCTCCCTGCCCAAGAAGAGTGGTAACTTCAAGGTGCAGGATGTGCTGTTGAAGGAGAATGCAGCCTTGATGAATGAGGTGGAGGTTGTCGGTCAGCTTCCCGAGATGACGATCGTCGACGATACCGTGGTATACAATGCCGATGCGTTCAAGTTGCCCGAAGGTGCTGTGGTAGAGGACCTCATCAAGCGTCTTCCCGGTATCATCATCGACGACGATGGCAACTATGTCTTCAATGGTAAGAAGGTGAGCCAGTTCCTCGTGGATGGTAAGGAGTTCTTTGGCAACGACCGTGATATGATCCTGAAGAATCTTCCCGCAGAGATCGTGAAGCAGGTGAAGGCCTACGATAAGAAGAGCGACCGTGCTCGCGTGACCGGTATCGACGATGGCGAGGAGCGTACCGTACTCGATGTCATCATCAAGGAGGACCGCAAGAAGGGTTGGTTTGGCAATGTGGAGGCCGGTTACGGTACCCACAACCGCTACTCTGGCCGTCTCAATACCAACTACTTCAAGGGTGACCAGAAGTTCAGTATCGTGGCCAATGGCAACAACAGCAACGGTAATGGTCGTACCAACAACCAGTCCGTCGGCTTCACGATGAACTATGAGAAGGACAATAAGTACGAGTACAACGGTAGCGTCACCGGCAACTTCAGCCAGGGCAAGAGCGATAGCTGGACCAACAGTGGTAACTCGGAGTTGACCTCAATGAAGTTCAACAGTAGCGTATCAAGCAACCACAATGACAATAAGGGTGTCAATGCTCAGTATCGTATCGAGCTCCGTCCCGACAGTAGCTGGAACATCCTTCTGCGTCCCGAGGCCTCATACCGCTACACCAGCAGTGGCAACCGCAACGAGAGCGCCCAGTTTGA
Organism: Bacteroidaceae bacterium; assembly: GCA_045617275.1. Lineage (GTDB taxonomy): Bacteria > Bacteroidota > Bacteroidia > Bacteroidales > Bacteroidaceae > Physcousia. The sequence continues at coordinate 1,961 of JAZLII010000073.1, read as the reverse complement.
GTACTTCACGGATCCCGAGACCGGTGAGAAGTACACTCCCTTCGAGCTCAATGACATGTACTACCAGCAGGAGCACGTAGTGAATGCTTGGCGTGAGATCGCCGGCTACAACCCCGCTACGGGTCGCTATGAGCGTGGCAACGGTGTCAACCACCGCACGAGCACCAGCTCCAACAACAACAATAACATCAACGCCAGCCTGAATGCTCAGATCAACAAGCGTCTCAGCACCGATGGCCGCAACCTGACCTTGAACCTCAATGGTAGCTACGGACACAGCGAGAGCGAAGGTCTCAACTATAGCCAGACCGACTACCTGCGCAGCGTCCTCTCACAGATGCGTCTCGACGACGGTAGCTATGTCTTCCCCTATGGCGAGGAGGTATTCCTTGAGGACTCTGTCTACCACAAGGCACAGCTCAGCCGCAACCCCAACAAGAACTACAACATGCAGGCTCAGTTGGGCTACTCAGAGCCTCTGGCCGATCAGGTCTACCTGCAGATCAACTATAGCGCCAACTTCCGCTATCAGGACAATCAGCGCAACATCGACGCTATCTTCGACGGTGTGGATCGTCAGTACAATCCTTACCTCAACTATTGGGAGAAGGTACGCGACTTGTACAGTGACAACGGCATCAACGCATCCAACTACAGCGACGACCGTTTCTCACAGTTCTACACGCCCGATACCACTCAGATGGGTTATACCAAGAACCGCAGCCTGAACCAGAATGCCAACGTACAGATCCGTATCAACCGTACCAAGTATCAGTTGACCGTCGGTGGTAGCATTCAGCCTCAGTACAGCAAGACCGACAATGTCCGCGGTTATGCCAACGGTGTATGGGGTACCCGTCAGAACACACACAACTCTCGATTCATCGTCAATGCATCGCCCTCTATCAACTTCCGCTACATGATGACTCGTCAGGAGACCTTGAACTTCCGTTATAGCGGAAGCACCGGTCAGCCCAGCATCAACGACTTGGTAGACGGTGTGATCTCCGATACCGACCCCTTGAATATCCGTTATGGTAACCCCGACTTGAAGCCCTCATTCACCCACAACATGAATGCCGACTATAGCCGCAACAAGACGGAGTACAACCGTACCAATAGCGTCAACTTCCAGTTCCGTACCACGATGAACAGTACCGCTCAGCGTACCGAGTACAATGAGGAGACTGGTGGTCGCGTGTCAAAGCCTGTCAATGTCAATGGTAACTGGAGCGGTAGCGCTACCTACACCTTCAATACCTCTCTGGGCCCCGCCAAGCGTTGGCGCATCAGCAACTCGCTGACTGGCAACTTCAACAACAATATCGGTTACCAGTACAACAGCCGTCAGAAGGAGACCGTACGTACCCGTACCAACTCACTGAGCTCGCAGGACCGTGTCACCCTGACCTATCGCTATCGTACACAGACCGAGTGGGATATGGAGGCTCGAGGTAATGCCAATGTACGCTACAATGCCAACCGCTCTACCAACCCCAATGCCACCAACATGGATACCTGGCAGTTCGGTTATGGTCTCAACTTCAACGTCACCACTCCTTGGGGTATGAACTTCAGCACCGATGCTACTGAGAATAGCCGTCGTGGTTATAGCAACGCTGCTGCCAATACCAACAAGTGGATCTGGAATGCACAGATCAGCCAGCGTCTGCTCAAGAACAAGACGCTGACCCTTACCCTCCGTGCAGTCGATATCCTCAACCAGCGCGACGATGTCAACCGTAATGTAGGTGCCACCTCATATAGCGACTCTTACAGCCAGATGATCAGTAGCTACTACATGCTCACTGTCAACTATCGCTTCAATAAGTTCGGTGGCCGTAGCATGAACCGTGGAGGCGGCGGTGCCGCTGGTGGCATGGGTGGTGGCATGGGCGGGTTCGGCGGGGGGTTGTGATCCTTTCTGGACCACATATCAGGACGGGCTCCTTTCCGGGGGC
>JAZLII010000072.1:0-19879 GCA_045617275.1 Bacteroidaceae bacterium | reverse complement strand
TGACGGTGGCATTGACCGTGCCGCCCTGCTTGTCGTAGACGGTGGCCTTGATGCCACGGCTCTTCTTGCCGGTGTTGATGACGGTGGTGGTGCCACCGGTGACGGTGAGCTTGCTGTCGACCTTGATACCCATGCAGCGGTGGGGATCCTCAGCGCACTCCTTGAGGGTGCAGAGGCCACCGGCGGCACTGATGGTGATGGTGGTGGGCAGGGCCTTGTCGGTCTGGGCAATGAGCATGTTGGCCTCGGTCTGGATGCCACGGCTACCGTTGCCTGTGGCCTGGATGTCGATGGTGCCGCCTTGGATGGTGATGGCGCCGCAGGGTACGAGTCCGTCTTCACTGCCACCGTTCTTGATGCCCTTGCAGTCCTCGTGGGCGATGGTGGCCTTGATGGTGCCACCCTTGATGATGACCTGTCCGTTGAGCTCATCGGCGGCATCGCCGGTGGCATCGACCTGGATACCGTCGGCCATGGTCTTGTCGCTGATGTTGATGGTGCCACCGTTCATCTGGAAGTACTGACCGATGTGCAGGGCGTCGCTCGCAGCAGCGAGGATGTCGATGGTGCCGGCATTCTTCTTCAGGAGGAGGTACTCCTTGGTGGAGATGGCGTGCTTGCACTGACCGCTGACGGCGAGCTTGCCGCCACCCTGCACCTCGAGGTGACCCTTGCAGTAGAGGGCTGCCTTCTGGGTGCCCGTCTTGCTGTCGGTGAGGCTGTTGGTGGTGCCGTCGGTGAGGATGAGGTCGATGCGCTTACCACACTGGATGTCGAGCGCACCGCCACGGGTGGAGGTGAGCTGCAGGCCATTGAGGTGGAACTTGCACTTGTACTGGCCGTTGTAGGTGAGCGAACCGTCGGTGCTCTCACCTGAGAGGACGAACTCCATCTCCTCGGTGACGTTGCTGTTGGTGATGACCACATGGCCTCCGTCGACGGTGGCAGTGACATCCTTCTTGGCGCCGTCGGGGATGGTGACGGTGGCCGAGGGACCGTTCCACTGGACGGTGACGGTCTTCACGAAGGTGATGCTGTCGATGGCAGAGAGCGCATACTGCGTGCCGCCGATGTTGACGCCGCTGGCAGAGAATGGCATCTGGGCTGTCTCGCTAAGAGCGATACGCTGGCTGTCCTCGCCTTGCCACACTCTCAGGTATTGCTGAGCCTGAGCGCTGACGGTCAGCAGGGCCATGCTCAGTATCAAAAGTATCTTCTTCATCTTTATTTCTTGATTTTAATGGTCTGGTTGCCCAGGTTGACGATGTAGGTTCCCTTAGGCAGATTGTCCAGGCTGATGCTGGTCTCGCCATTCACTTTGGCCATGCGCTGGACCGATCCGTTGGCTCCGTAGATGCGCAGGAGGCCATCGCCCTTGACCTTCAGCTTGCCGCTCTCGAGCTTCAGGGCTTCGCTCTGCAGGGGCAGTGCCTTGACGGCATCGATGGTGGCGCTGAAGTACATCTTCTCCATCTCGCTGATGGGGAAGAGCACCTGGCCCTCGGTGGTGTGCACCACGACGTTGCCCGCCTGGGTGTCGAAGGTGATCTTCTGGATGGTGGCCAGCGTGATGCTCTTCTCCGAACCGCTCTGGGCTACCGTGAGGTACTGATAGTCGTCGGCCATGGCAGAGAGGCTGCCGGCCAGAAGTATGGATGCAAGTATGATTTTTCTCATGTGCGGATGATTTGTTTAAGTGCTTGATAGTGAGATGGATGTGGGTGTGCTTAACCGTCAACGGTTAAGAAGAGTGTCAGGGTGAGGGAGGCTGGGAAGAGTGCCAGGGTGAGGGGGTCCGGGAAGGGCGCCTGGGGATGGGTGCCTGGGTGAGGGAGGCCTCCGGGGGATCAGAAGTCGAAGCTGTAGGACGCGCTCAGGGCATGCATGTTATTGGGGAAGGGATCGTACATGCGGTCGAGCGTAAAGACATAGGAGAGGCCCACGCTGTGCTGCTTGCTGATCTTGTAGTCCGTGCCGATGGCCGTACGGAACTTGTCGAAGTGCATGTGCTCGCCGGTGGCCACGTTGTTGTGGAACTCCATGCTCACGAAAGGCTTCCAGTCGAGATGCTTCTTGTCCAATTCCAGCTTGATACGGCTGCGCAGCACCTGGCGTGTCTTGCTCTCCTTCTCCTTCAGATCCCACTCGTCATGCTTGATTTCGGGATCCTCCTTCTCGTAGTGGAAGACGGGGTTGCCGTTGCTGTCGAACTCTCCGGTGAACTTCTGCGTATATTCTGTCTTTTCCTCATAGCGATACCTCTCCAGCGTCTTGGCAGGCGAATAGGTGTTCTGGTAGCGCAGACGTCCTGAGATGCGCAACCATTTCCATAGTTTCACACTGCTGCTCGCATCCAGATAGAAGCGATGGCGCGATGACTGGTGTGCTTTGTAGATACGCATCTTGAAGGTTTCTACCCTGGTACCGTCACTATTGAACTGGCATGATTCGGACCACTCTTTCTCATCGGGATTGTAGTCATGTATGTAATTGTAGCCAGCGGAGAGCTTCAGGTACTTGTGAGCCTTGTAGCCGAAGCTGGCACCCACGTCCCAGCGATCCATCAGAGAGGAATTGCTGTGAGTACGCAGACCGGCCCCCAGGCCTATCTCCATGTTGCGGGGCAAGGCCTTCTCGGCACCCAGTTCGAGCCAGGTGCCGAAGTCGTCGATGTCACCAGCCCAAGCCAAGGTGGGCAGTAAGGCTAAGAGGAGAAAGAGTCGTCTCATTTTTGTTGCTTTTAAAAGATTTTCAGGGACCGTAGTGTCAATTTCCCCGAGGTTTATCCTCTGGGAGGACGTGCCATGTTCTGGATGCTGCTGCCCTTGTCGGCGGGATCATCGTAGAAGATGCGGATGAGCACGCTGTCCTTGAGGAAGTCGATGGTACCCACCTCGATGCGCTGTATCTTCAGGCCGGTACGCTTCTCCAGATCGGCGATGAGTTCGGCACGCTTCTCGGGCATCACGAGGGCCACGTTGTCGTATTTGATAAACTTGGTGCAGGCATCGTTGACCAGCTTTCTCCACTCAAAGATGGCAGCCATGATGATGAATACGGCGTTGGCCAGGATGATGGAGAGGATATTGTCCCAGTGGAGCTTGGTCACCATGGCGTTGACCACGCTGACAGCCACGAGCATGAACAGATAGGTCATCTCACGGATGGGAATGGCCTCGGTACGGTAGCGGATGATGCCGAAGATGGCGAAGAGACCCAGTGCGGCACCCGTCTTCATCTTGCTGCCCTCCATGAGGCTGACGAGCAGGAAGATGCTCATGGCCATGATGATGAAGATGAAGAGATAGTCGCGGCGCTTGCTCTTGGGGAAGTAGAAGAAGCGGGCGATGGAGCCTACCACGATGAAGTTGAGCACCATGCGGATGAGCAGTGACCAGAAGTCGCTCATGTCACCGATGGGAAGACCCAGGAAGGTGGGAGGAGCTACGGCCTCTATCATATTGCCAGCCATACCGTTGAGCATGTCGACGGCGCTGTCCATGAGACCTCCGACGGCATTGCCTGTGTTTTCAAACATTTCCTCCACCTCTTCGTCGGAGATGGGCGATGTAGCCTGTAAGAATGAGAAAATCATGTCGTTTATGTGTGTTAAATGGTTAATGTTTCTTGTTTGTATAAAAGGTCGATGTCACGATTTTTTTTCGGTCCGTCGCACGTCGCGCTGCGTCCGTCGTCGTACCTGCTCGCCGACCCATTGCTACACGCTCCTGGGGAACGTCGGTCCCACGCGCTTGCTGATCTTCTTGAGCTTCGGCTTGAAGAGATTGTGCTTCAGTCCGGGATTGGTCATCACGGTGCCTATGCAGTACTTGCTGAAGCCCGAGGGCTTGATGCGGAGCTGGCGGAGCAGTTCGAGCACGGGAGAATAGACATTGCCATCGCGCTTGAGCTCGATGATGACCAGGTCGCCCGTGGCGATATCCTGTCCCGTCTCATAGTTGTGGAAGGAGACGCCGAAGTCGATGGTGAGGCGCTCCGTCTTGCCATAGTTGACGAGTGTGATGCGATGGAAATTGTTCTGCACGGTCTCGTGGATGTCGGCCACACCGCGGTGTACCTTCTCCTGCAGGAAGGCCTCCTGCTCGGCTATCTGGCCCTGTGCGGGCACCTCGACGCGCTTCTTCTTGGTGCGTCCGTGATTGTTCTTCGTCTTGATCTCCAGAAAAGTCACTCCGCTGTCCATGTAGGTACGGACACGCACCTTCTGTCGGGGTGAGCGCCCGTTGTGGTGGTCCATGTAGAAATCGTGGAGGTCCGTATCCCAGTAGGTGGTGCGGTAGGTGGCTATCTTGCTACCAGCATTGAACTGTGCATAGTAGTGTCCCTGTGCCAGCTTGAGCAGTTCGGCCAGCTTCGCCTTGTTGGTCACAAACTTCGTGTCTGTGCGGTTCATCAGGCGTATCTCCGACATCTGCTCCAGCGTGATGGGCTCCAGGGGCTCCAGGAGTTGCTCAAGGGTCTTATTTATGTCTAATTCATGGCTCATGGTCTGCACTTGTAAGTCTTTCTCATGACCTGCCCCAACCTGCGGAGAAAGCCCCCGTGGTCCAGCGACAATGCCATGATTCAAGTGCAAATATACAAAAAAAAACATATAGGCTCACTTTTCTCTTGCAAATTTCAAATAAAACTTATACTTTTGTGACTGAATCATACCAAAGGAACGCCTTTGTGCGCGTATTTTCTTATGGTACGAGTGTAAATAGAAAGCAGTAAAAAACCAAAAAAAGAAAGACAATGATAGACGTAAAGCAGACTTTGGCTGAGGCCGAAGAGAAAATGGAAGATGCTGTGATGTATCTGGAGGAGGCTTTGGCACACATCCGTGCAGGCAAGGCCAACGTAAAGATTTTGGACGGCATCCGCGTGGACAGCTACGGCAGTCTGGTGCCCCTCAACAACGTAGCCAGTGTAAACACCCCCGATGCACGCACCATCGTGATCAAGCCTTGGGACAAGAGCATGTTCCGCCCCATCGAGAAGGCCATCATGGACAGCAACGTGGGCATCACCCCTGAGAACAACGGTGAGATCATCCGTCTGGGTATCCCCCCATTGACTGAGGAGCGCCGTAAGCAGCTCGCCAAGCAGTGTAAGGGCGAGGCAGAGAATGCCAAGGTGAGCATCCGCAATGCCCGCCGTGACACCAACGACAAGCTGAAGAAGGGTATCAAGGACGGTCTCTCTGAGGACCTCGAGAAGGATGCTGAGGCAGATCTGCAGAAGATGCACGACAAGTACATCAAGAAGGTGGATGACCTCTACGCAGCCAAGGAGAAGGAGATCATGACCGTGTAAAATTAGGAATTAAGAAAGAAGAATTAAGAATGGACATGCGCTTGCAAGATGTCAGGGAAATTCTTCATTCTTAGTTCGCCATTCTTAGTTTGATCAAGCATTGACCGGTCTAATCATCAAGAATACAGGGAGTTGGTACACCGTCCGGACGGACGATGGCCAGCTCTTTGATTGTAAGGTAAAGGGCAATTTCCGTATCAAGGGTATACGCAGCACCAATCCCGTGGCTGTGGGCGACAGGGTAGACGTGACCCTGCAGCCCGACGGGCAGACGGGACTCATCTGCAACATCCTCGACCGCAAGAACTACATCATCCGCAAGGCCAGCAACCTCTCCAAGCAGAGCCACATCATCGCGGCCAACGTGGATCTGGCTGTGCTGGTGGTCACCGTGGCACATCCCGAGACCAGCACCACCTTCATCGACCGCTTCCTGGCCAGTGCCGAGGCCTACCGGGTGCCCGTGTTGCTGTGCTTCAACAAGACGGATATGCTCACCGAGGAGGAACGACGCTACCAGGATGCCATACAGACCCTCTACGGACAGCTCAACTATCCCTGCGTGTCCTGCTCGGCCCTGACGGGTGAGGGCATAGACACACTGCTGGGACACCTACGCGGCAAGACCACCCTGCTGAGTGGCAACAGTGGAGTGGGGAAGAGTACCCTGCTCAACCGACTGGTGCCCGATGCCCAGGTGCGTACGGCGGAGATCAGCGCCACCCACGACATGGGACAGCACACCACAACCTTCAGCCAGCTCTTCGACCTCCCAGGCGAAGAAGACGGTGACGGGGAAAAGGCCTTTGCCGGTGCGCTCATCGACACGCCGGGTATCAAGGGCTTCGGTACCTTCGACATGGAACGTACGGAGGTGAGCCACTATTTCCGTGAGATCTTCCACATATCCTCCGACTGCAAGTACGGTGACTGCACCCATACCCACGAACCCGGTTGTGCCGTCCTGCAAGCCGTGGAGGAGAGTCGCATAGCCCTGAGCCGCTACCAGAGTTATCTCTCCATGCTCGAAGACAAAGATGAGACGAAATACCGTTAGCACGCCGCAAGGCGAAGGGACACTGGTCCTCCTCTGGAAGAAGGCAGGAGGAACGCTACTGTCAGTACTCGTGGGAGTGCTGACTGTCGTTTTCTGGGGAGCTCTCTATCCGTATGCCCTGTCCTATCAAGAGCAGAACCAACTCTTCCTCTGGACCTCGGACTACCTTGTGGAGGCTGTGACCACCTATGGCGGCATGGCGAGATATCTGGGCGAGTTCATCGCACAATTTTATTACTACACATGGCTCGGAGCCCTGCTCCTGGGTGTCGTCTTTGGACTGCTCACCTATCTCATTACCTTGTTCTTCAAGGGATGGTGGAAGTTGATAGCCCTCCCTCCCGTCCTCTTTGTGCTTTGGCAGATGGGCGACGAGTCGCTCACGCTGGCCTATCCCCTCTCCATCCTCCTGGTCCTGGCCGCTTATCGTGTGGCAAGGCATCTTCCTTTCTGGAGTATCTATCTCCTCTTCCCCCTGCTATACTGGCTCTTCGGCCCTCTTGCATGGCTCTTCACGCTGTGCTGCATGGGCAGCTTCACAGAGAAAAGTTCTTTGACCAAAAGATTTCTTTCTAATTCCTACTACCAGCGGCGTATCCTCTTCGTTCCCTTACTCGGCGTTCCTCTCGCTTTCATCTGGCTCTTCCCTCACCAATGTCCCTCCCAGGCAGTCTTCGCAGGACTTTACTCGCGCTACCCCAAATGGGGTGTGCTCTCCGGAGGCTTCGATGAGGCCCGCTACGAACTCATGCGCCAGGACTACCTCATAAGGAACGAGCGCTGGGATGAGATCATAGAGCGTGCAGAGCGCCATACCGTGCCCTGTGCCTTCTGGAGCGAGAGTGTCAACCTGGCCCTGGCCATGACGGGAAAGCTGCCCTACCGCCAGTTTGACTTCTACCAAAACGGACGCGATGCGCTCATCATGCCCATGCTGCGCGACCAGACCAGCAATCTGCCCTCGATGGAAGCCTTCTACCGTCTGGGCATGACCAATGAGTGTATGCGCTACGCCTTCGACCTTCAGGAATGCATACCGATGGGCCGTAAGAGCGGCAGGTTGACACAGCGCATCGTGGAGTGCTGCATCGTGGCAGGACGCTACGAGGTGGCTCGCAAGCACATAGCCCTGCTCAAGAAGTCGCTCTTCTATCGCGGTTGGGCCGAGGAAGCGGAGCAATACCTGTGGGATGAGGCCAAGATAGAGTCACACCCCACATGGGGTACCATGCGCCGCAACGCCTTCCAGGACGACTTCCTCTACTACTACCCCGACCTGGCACAGATATTCTACAAACTCTTACTCTCCAACACCAACAACCGAATGGCACTGGAATACATGTATGCGCAACTCCTACTGGATGGCAACGATCATGTGTTTGGCCAGGTCATCGGTTTTGCCCAGCAATACGGCGGCTATCCTGCCATGCCCACAGCCTACCAGGACGCCTGGCAGTGCATGCACGGGGCAGCATCGTCGGACAGCCACTACATGGAGTATGCCCAGCGGCAGATGGGGAGCGCCAACCTAATCCCAGAACAACGTGCATCGCATTAGTCTACTCATCACTGTCGCCTTGCTGCTGACCTTGTCGGCCTGTCAGCAAAAGCCTGAGAATGTGCAGAAAGTGGCGCATTCACCGGAGATATTTCCCGATTATATCGATGTGACCTTCCCCGTGGGCATGGCCCCTCTCAACTTCGAACTGCTCGACGAGGACGTGGAACTCGTGGACATCACCGTGAAGGGAAGCAAGGGTGGCGAACTGCATGACCAAGGTGCCTATGCCGACTTCGACCTGGACGACTGGCAAGCATTGGCAAAGGCCAATCAGGGAGGTGACCTTACCTTCACCGTATGCGCCAGGAAGGCGGGACAGTGGCTGCAGTACCAGGACTTCCAGATGCACGTGAGCAACTATCCGCTCGACGACTACGGCCTCACCTACCGACGCATCGCTCCCGGCTACGAGGTGGGAGGCGACATGGGGCTCTACCAACGCGATCTGCACAGCTTCAAGGAGTATACCATACTCAAGGAACAGTCGGTGCCGGGGCAGTGCATGAACTGCCACACGGCCAACCGAGGTAGCAGTGAGCAGTTCCTCTTCCACATCAGAGGGGAGAAAAGCGGCACGATGATACAGCAGGACGGTCAGCTTACCTGGCTCAGCACGATGACGGACAGCACCAGGGCCAACTTCGGATACAGCTACTGGCACCCTTCAGGACGCTATGTCGTGAGCAGTACCAACAAGATATACCAACTCTTCTATACGGGTCTGGGCGGAGCCGACATGCATCGCATAGAGGTCTTCGACGGCATGAGCGACGTCGTGGTGCTCGACACGCGTACCCAGCAGCTCATCCTCCACCCCATGCTCCAGCAGAAGGACTGGCTGGAGACCTATCCTGCCTTCTCTGCCGACGGCAAGACCATCTACTTCTGCACGGCAAAAGCCCGTAGACTCCCCGATGAATACGACCAGATACGCTATAGCCTCTGCCGCATGTCCTTCGATGCAGAGCGTGGTGTGCTGGGTGACAGGGTCGACACGCTGCTCCATGCCGAACGCGACTCCCTGAGCTATACCTTCCCCCGTCCCTCCTACGACGGGCGCTGGCTGATGTACAATGTATGCAACTTCGGCAACTTCCCCACCAATCATACCGAGTCGGAGCTCTGCCTCATGGACCTCCGTACGGGACAGACTCGCCTCATGGATGAGGTGAACAGCACAGACACGGAGAGCTATCACGGATGGAGCACCAACAGCCGCTGGTTTGTCTTCGCCAGCCGTCGGGGTGACGGTATGTACAACAAGCTCTATCTCTCCTCCATCGACGACGAGGGAAGGGCCACTAAGCCTTTCCTACTTCCCCAGCGCCATCCGAAGCAGTTCTATGACGAGATACTAGACTCCTACAACTGTCCCGACTTCACCCACCAGCGCGTGGAGTTCCCTGTGGTGAAGGCCTCCGATATGATCATGCACAAGGAGAAGGTGCAGGTGGGGATAAAATAATCCCCCTCGATGGATATCGAAGGGGATTGTATTTAGTCTGTTTTTTTACACTTTCACCATGCCAACAGGTATATCGTTGTCTTCTCTTCTTTGGTTAGTTGAGTAGGAACCTATTCCTTCACAACGTGGGTGCCCAGGGCAAACACCTTCTCCATGTGTCCTGCACCGCTGATGGCATCGGTCTTGGCGGAGAGGTTGTCAAGATGATTGATGATGATGGCCTCCTGCATGCAAGGCTTCACGGGAGAGCCGTATTCCAGTTCGCCATGGTGTGAGAGGATGCAGTGTACGATGCGGGTGATCTCGGGTTCGTCCACACCTTTCTTCTCCAGCAGATTGTGCAAGGCGTGAGCCGAGATGTAGATATGTCCCAGCAGGTACATGTCCTGCGTGGGTTCGCCGTCTTCACGATACTCCTTCAGTTTGCCGTAGTCGTGGAAGAGCACGCCTAGGATGATGCGCTCCACCTTCACCTCGTCCTTGTAGGGCAGGAAGGGATAGATGCCGTCGAGCATGGAGAGCATCTGCCAGGTATGGTTGACCAGTCCTCCGGGGAAGGCGTGGTGTACGCTGGTGGCTGCCGGACGCTTCAGGTAGTGAGCATAGAGGGTGGGGGCACACTCTGCGATGATGTCGCGCAGCAGGGCATCGTTGGTACAGTAGGATAGCAGGTGCTGCAGGGTCTCATCCCACTGCTGTCGGCTGGTGGGACGTGGCACGAAATGGTAGAGAGGGTGCTCGGGCGAGGGGTTCTGTATGTTCATCATGTCGCCGTATCCGGCCGACTTCTTGCCCTGATTGTCACGGATGGAGAGGAAGGTGACGAGCTGGCCCACCTGCGGACCCTGATTGGGTGCCGTGTCCCATACGGCCACGTTGATGGGATCCTTCTCCTCCAGGCAGCGCAGCTTCAGGGTGATGTAGGGAGCGCCTTTGCTGGTGATGCCGTCTGTGCGGCTCAGTGTGATGTATTGCATAGCGGGGGAAAGTTTTCTTCGGATGTGAATTTATAAGAACAACGGAAACAAATATTCCTTATTGTCGTAGCCCATGCCCTTTGGCTCTGGACCCACGGAATAATTGTTTCCGTTGCTCCTCTGATGGTCAGTCTCGGCTTATCGGCCAGACACTACGGTAGCGGTGCCGCCCTGTGCCACATTCACGTTGAGGGCACGGGTGATGGCGTCGTTGAGCTGGCTGTAGTGAGCACGAAGGTCAGCATCGCCCACAGTAGCTGCGGTGCGGGTCTTCAGCGTCTTCAGCATCTCCATCACGTGACCGCGAGTGGGGTTGCTGGTGCCGAACGACTTGTAGTACGAGATAAGTACCTCTACGTAGGTGCTCTGAAGGGCAGCTGTGTACTTGTCGAAGCGGCTGGCTGCAAAGAGCATCTTGGTCATGTCGGCCAGGAACTCGCTGGGCTTGTAGTTGTCGTTGAGGCTGGTGATACGAGCCACGGCATTGCTGATAGCGGTGCGACCTACGGAGATGGTGATAGTCTGAGGATCAGCCCAGAGACGCTTTGCATACTTCAGGTCCTGAGCCAGCCAGGTGGGCTCAGTCACGATGTTGCGCTTCAGGTAGTCCATAGCGTCGGTCTGCTTCTTGCGAGGCTGGGGCGTGTAGACATCGCCATCCTCCGTGTTGGTACGATAGTGCTCGAGCTGACCGCCGATGTTGCGGATGACGTGGTTGGTATAGCGCAGGAACTGGCTGCGGATCTGCGTGTGCATCTCGCCCAGATTCTCATTGTAGATATCCTCCTCAGACATGGTCCATGCGGGCAGGTTGACGATCTCGCGCTTCAGGTTCTTGATACCATACTCGCTGGCCTTGACAGCATCGTCACCAAGATCCTCGGTCTGGCGACGGGGGTCGTCCTGGCTGGTCTCGCCGTCACCCCACCAGAGGCGAGGATTCTTCTGCAGACGGTCGCCGATGAGCTTCTCCAGGGCAGCGTGGTCCTCGTCGGAGTTGGTGGCGTCGAGCATGGGACGGTAACCCCACTCGATGGCCCAGTTGTCATAGTCGTTGATGCGGGGGAAGATGCCATTCTGGCTGATGCAGTCCTCAGGCTGTGCCACGTAGTTGAAACGGGCATAGTCCATGATAGAAGGAGTGTGGCCGAACTTCTCCACGAAGGCCTTGCTACGGAGAGAGTCGACGGGAACGGTGCTGCTCGAACCGAAGTTGTGGCGCAGACCCAGCGTGTGGCCCACCTCGTGAGAAGAGACGAAGCGGATGAGCTGGCCCATCAGTTCCTCGTCGTAGTGCATGCGACGAGCTGCATCGTCGATGCTGCTGGCCTGTACCATATACCAGTCGTGTACGAGCGACATCACGTTGTGGTACCAGCAGATGTGGCTCTCCATGATCTCACCGGTACGAGGGTCGCTCACGTGAGGACCATAGGCGTTGGCAATGGGAGAAGCCAGATAGCGGATCACACTGTAGCGTGCATCCTCCATGCTCATGGTAGAGTCGTTCTCAGGCCACTCCTCAGCACGGATGGCATTCTTGAAACCAGCCTTCTCGAAGGCAGACTGCCAGTCGTTGACACCCTGGATGAGGTACTTGCGCCACTGCTTGGGCGTAGCTGGGTCGATGTAGTAGACGATAGGCTTGATGGGCTCTACGAGTTCGCCGCGCTTCATCTTCTCCACGTCCTCGGGCTTGGGCTCCAGACGCCAGCGAGAGATGAGCACCTTGTTCTTGACGCGCTGCTGCTGGTCGTTGTAGGTGTTGTAGCCCACGGTGAAGTAGCCTACGCGGGGGTCGTAGTAGCGAGGCAGCATGGGCACCTCAGGCAAGAGGATGAAGGAGATGTTGAGACCCAAGGTGACACGACCGGTGGCACGAGAGGCAGTGAGGCTGCCGGAGGGGCTCATAAAGGTCTTCAGGACGCGGATCTCGGTGTTGGTGGGGAACGACTTGATGTCCTCGATGAGAGACATCATCTGTCCGCTCAGACCGAAGCTCTGCTTGTCGCGGGTGGGGATGCCCAAGGCGGTGTTGTCCTCGTTGAAGAACTGCGTCACTCTGAACTTTAAGAGGTGGTTCTTGTTGGAGTCAATCTTGAAGGTTCCGATGATGGGGTTCTCGTTGCTGATGGTGATGGCCTTGTTGATATGCTCCGTAGAGTCAGCCACATTGACCAACAGGCGGGCACGAAGTGCCAGGACACTGTCGGGCAGCATCTCAAAATAGACGGTCTGCTCGTTGACCTGCTCGCCGCCAAACTTGCCACTACCTGCGGGGGTGGTGGTGTAGCGGGTGGTGGTGAGGAAGTCGCGTCCGAGGAGTGAATCGGGCAACTCGAAGAACCAGTCACCCTTCATCTTGGTGACGTTGAAGAGGCCCTTGCGGTCCACCTGAGGCTTGGGAGCAGGCTTGGGTGCGGGGGCTGTGGGCTGTGGCTTCTTCTTTTTCTTGACGAACTTCAACTTGGCTTCTGCGGGAGCGGCGCAAAGCATCAATCCGCAGAGCATCAGCGTGAAAAGTTTTTTCATGATGTTTTTTGTATTATGGTTTGAATATTTCTGTGCATAGGTGTTTCAACCTAATGAATCACGCTACAAAATTATAAAGAATTTGTCTAATAACGTGTCATTTAACAAAGATTAAAGTAAAAAATGTAAAGAATGCCACATCTGTAACGAAAAAAAATGTAACTTTGCATGATTGTGTACTCCTAAAGGAGTCACGGAGATGAATTTCCAATAGTATAAAGTCGCAAATCTTTAATATCAAAAGTTATGAATACAACAGTGATTGTAGTGATTGTAGTGGTGTTGCTCGCTCTCTGGGCCATCAGTATGTACAACAAGCTCGTGAGCCTTCGCAACGGTCGTGAGAATGCATTTGCCAACATCGACGTGCAGCTGAAGCAGCGCTATGACATCATCCCTCAGCTGGTAGCTACCGTGAAGGGATATGCCACTCATGAGAAGGAATTGCTCGAGAGCATCACCAAGGCTCGCAGTGTCGCCATGGGTGCTACCAGCATCAATGACAAGATCGAGGCTGAGAACCAGTTGGGCAACGCACTGGCAGGACTGAAGGTGGCCGTGGAGGCTTATCCCGAACTGAAGGCCAACCAGAACTTCATGCAGCTTCAGGGCGAGATCTCGGACATCGAGAACAAGCTGGCTGCTACCCGCCGCTACTTCAACAGCACCACACGTGAGCTCAACACTGCCGTACAGAGCTTCCCCGCCAACCTGCTGGCTGGCATGTTTGGCTTCCACACCGAGCCCATGTTTGAGATTCCCGAAGTGGAGCGTGCACAGGTGGAGAAGGCTCCCGAGATAAAGTTCTGATAGCGGACGGAATAGACAGTGAGCACGTAGCTCAACCCTCGACGCCCATCGTTCATCCTTTGACGCTCGGCGCTCATCGTTCGTCCTTTGACACTCGGCGCTCATCGTTCAACGCTCAACGCTCAACAATGAAATATGTAGGTATACGTACCCAGCAGACAAGCAACAACATGAAGAGCATGCTGTTGCTTGCGGCTTTTCCCGGCATCATCCTGGTGCTGGTCTATGCTTTCTGTGCCATCATGGGGCAGGGCAGTAGCGGTTCGTACTACTATGACCAGTATGGCTACGGGCACTACGTCAGTGGCGGTGGTACTGACTGGGATAGCGTGAACGAGATGTTTGTCTCCTTCATCCCCTGGGTGGTAGGCATCGTAGGCGTGTGGTTTTGCATCGCCTATTTCTTCAATACCTCTATGATACGTAAGGCCACGGGTGCGCGGGAGGTGACCCGAAAGGACAATCCCCGCGTGTACAACATCGTGGAAAATCTGACCATGGCTTGTGGCATGCCCATGCCGAAGATCAATGTCATGGGCACGCCTCAACTCAATGCCTTTGCCAGCGGTATCGACAAGGACAGCTACACGGTGACCGTGACGACGGGTATCTGTGATCGCCTGACCGACGCAGAACTGGCAGGTGTGATAGGGCACGAACTGACCCATATCCGCAACCGTGACACCCGACTGCTCATCATCTCCATCATCTTTGTGGGCATCATGAGTACGGTGGCACAGCTCACCACGAGATTTGTCTGGAACACATTCGTCTATGGTGGGGGAAGAAATCGTTCGTACCGCAGCCGTGGCAGCCAGGGAGGGAAGAACGGTGGAGGTGGCATCATAGTGGCCATGCTGGTGGCCATGATCCTGGCCGCGCTGGGTTACTTCTTCACGCTGCTCACCCGTTTTGCCATCAGTCGAAAGCGCGAGTACATGGCCGATGCGGGAGGTGCAGAACTCTGTGGCGACCCGCTGGCTCTGGCTTCGGCCTTGCGCAAGATATCCAATATGCCCGCTTCTGCTCCAGAAGGCAGAGAAGACATAGCACAGCTCTATATCATCCATCCTCAGTCGCTTACGGGTGGCATCACGCAGTTCCTCTCCGAGGCATTCAGCACCCACCCCAGCACGGAGAGCCGCATCAAGTATCTGGAGCAATTCTAAGTAGATAAATAAATATTTCACAATAAAACACCCACAAAATCCCTTGAAACGTTTAGTTTTTGCAGGCTTGTTCCTGCTGAGTCTTTTCTCATCCGTAGCTGCCCAAGAGGCAGAGATGCCCACCACACTGAAGGGATGGGCCGATCATGTTGAAGCCTTTGGCACAAAGGTTCCCCAAGAGGAGGTGTTCGTACATATGGACAACACTTGCTACTTCATGGGCGACACCATCTACTACAAAGCCTATCTGCGTCGCTCCGACGGTGCTGTGAGCAACCTGAGCGGCTTGCTCTATGTGGAGCTCTTCAGTCCAGACGGTTATCTGGTGGAGCGCCAGAAACTGAAGATGGTAGAAGGTCAGGGCTATGGTGCCTTTGCCTTGGAGGATTCGCTCTATGCCGGATACTATGAGTTGCGCGCATACACCGCCTGGCAGTTGAACTGGGGTGAGTATGAGCATGCACACAAGAAGACTTCCGAGGACTGGTTCTACAACAAGAAGATGGCAAAGGAATACTATCGTGACTACGAGAAGCTTTATAGTCGCGTATTCCCCGTCTACGATGCTCCCATGGAACCAGGTGACTATACCGAGGACATGACCGTTCGTCCCTTGCAGCGCTACTTCAAGAAGGACAACAGCGGCAAAGAGGTCAAGGTACAGTTCTTCCCTGAGGGAGGATGGCTGGTGCAAGGTACTACCTGCCGTGTGGCTTACCAGGCCGATGATGAGGACGGCAAACACATGGAAGGCACCCTGACGGTGAAGGACAGCAAGGGCAATGTGGTGGCTACGGCTCCTGCAGAGCACCGTGGATGTGGTGTGTTTGAGTTGGACGTGAAGGCAGGAGAGCGCTACTCGGCAGAGTTCGCCTGGGGTAGCAAGAAGCAGAAGTGCGACCTGCCCCAGAGTGTGGCCGACGGTGTGGCTTTGAAGGTCAATGTGGATGATGACGAACTTAAGATAGACGTGCAGACTGCCGGTAGTGTGGCACAGAAGAAACTCGGTGTCACCGTGCTCTCGCATGGTATCATGAAGGACTTCAAGGAGTTGGGCTCTGGCGCAAGCCTGAGTCAGAAGTTCAAGACCAACCACTACCCTTCAGGTGTCATCCAGATCACCATCTTTGATGCTGAGGGCAAAATCTATGCCGACCGTCTGGCCTTCGTACGTCAGAAGGACGACATGAAGGATCAGGAGATCACCTTCAAGGGCATCAGTGCCACAGCCTATGCGCCGTTTGCACCCGTCAAGGTAGGCGTAGAGGGCAAACCCGGAAGTACCATCAGTGTGGCTGTGCGCGACGCATCCCATAGCGAATATCTCTATGACAATGGCAATATCCTCACCGAGATGCTTCTGAGCAGTCAGGTGCGTGGCTTCATAGAGAATCCTACTTACTATTTTGAGAGCAACGATGAGGAGCATTGCCACAATCTGGACCTTCTCCTCATGGTACAGGGCTGGAGACGCTACGACTGGCGTATCATGGCCACACCCAACACTTTCACGCTCAAGTACATGCCTGAGCGTACACAGCGTCTCGCTGGCGATGTCAACCGCTATACGGCCCAGCTCAAAGAGGACTTCTTCAGACAAGAAGAAGACGAGGCTATGCTGAAGGAACTGGAGGCCAGCATGAGTGATGGGGAAGAATCTGGAGACAGTGCAACATCCTCTTCAACCGACTCGGACTTCAACGACACCTTTGAAGAGAACATCACTCCTTATGGTACGGTCATGGCAGGTCGTACGGATGCCACGGTGGCTCGTGAGATGTTCCCCAACCAGAACGAGGGTAAGCTCAAGCGCGACGTGCTGATACATGTGGAGTTTGCACAGCCTGGCTTCAACGGCCAGGAAGGCAGTACGGCAGAGGGTGAGATGGCCACTTCCAATGGTTCGTTCCAGTTTGATGCACCCAGCTTTGAGGAGGGTCTCTACTTCTTCCTCGGTGCTGCCGATACTGCACGCTGGAAGAGAAAGAACATCACGGCAGAGACCTACGAGTGGCTGGCTTCCGGTGAGGACCGCAACCACTTCCCCAACTACCCCGACTTCTACGTACGCCTCTCTCATATCTATCCCCGCTTCGTGAAGCCCTATGTGTACTATCAGGAGAATCTGGCCCCCATCCCCGCTGGAAGCAAGTTGAAGGCCGATCCTCTGGGCCGTACTCACGACTTGGCAGAACTTACCGTAGGTGCATCGCGCAATGGTAAGCGACAGTTCGACAAGAACACTCCTGCCTTCGTCATCGATGCCTACCAGGCATTCAACGATGTCTGCGATGCAGGTTTCTGCCCAGGCTACTATCTGGGTCAGAGCCGTTTCATGTACAATGTGGCCCGCAACTACATCGGCGATATGGGTGTGGACCGTGCCTACTTCATCGAGCCTCGCTACAACGGCCGCAACCTTACGGGTCTTGTCTCTGAGGGAGAGCGCAATAAGTACAACAATCTCAGCGCGCTCGACAAGGTGTACGTCTACACCGACTACCTCCCTCGTTTGGAAGGAGACGAGCGCTACGAGGCTGACGATCAGCCCATCGTGTCCGTTGACCTTCATCGCTACATGGATGACGGTGAGCGCAACACCTGGCGTGACCGTCGCTACATCCTCTACGGATACTCTGCCTGCTACGAATTCTATGAGCCCGACTACAGCAAGAAGCCTTTGCCCGACACGAAGGACTATCGCCGTACGCTCTATTGGAATCCCAACCTGAAGTTGGACGGCAAAGGCCATGCCGATCTGAAGTTCTACAACAACAGCCAGAACACCCAGATCACCATCAGCGCAGAAGGTCTTGGTACCGACGGTACTCCCTTGACAGGCCTCTCTACTCCCGAGGACAGATAAGGACCCTCGGGGAGACGAGCGGGCAGGTTCTCTACGCAGATGCCAAGTGCCGGGCCTCGTAGGGACAGGCGGTAGTGTAGTCCACGCAAAGACGTTAAAGCAAAATATTATACCATGAATGAACTGCAAAACATCGTGTCCCAGTTTGACATACTGGGTACGGTAACTGAAATCAAGCCATTGGGCGAAGGTCTCATCAATGACACCTATCGTGTGGTCACTGCAGAGGACGATGCACCCAACTATGTCCTGCAACGTGTCAACCATAAGGTGTTCCCCGACGTGGATATGGTGATGCGCAACATTCAGGCCGTCACGACACATATCCGCCAGAAACTGGAGGCAAAGGGAGAGAGCGACATTGACCGCAAGGTGCTGAAGTTCATGCCCACCAAGGCTGATTCTGCCAAGCTGTATGTCAATGTCGAAGTCGACGGAGAGCCCAACTACTGGCGTATGATGATATTCATCCCCAATGCCATCACGAAGCAGGCTGTCAATCCTGAGTCGAGCCGTGCTGCGGGAAAGGCTTTCGGTCAGTTCCAGGCCATGCTGGCAGATATCCCCGTGGAACTGGGCGAGACCATCAAGGACTTCCACAACATGGAGTTTCGCTTGCAGCAGTTGCACGAGGCCTTGAAGGAGGATCGTGCCGGACGTGCCAGCGAACCCCAGGTGAAGCAGATGGTGGCAGAGATAGAGGCCCGTGCAGAAGAGATGTGCAAGGCAGAGCGCATGGGACGTGAAGGTACATTGCCCAAGCGTGTGTGCCACTGCGATACGAAGGTCAACAACATGATGTTTGATGAGCAAGACAATGTGCTCTGCGTCATCGACCTCGACACCGTGATGCCCAATTTCATCTTCTCTGACTATGGTGACTTCCTTCGTACCGGTGCCAACTTCGTAGCGGAAGACTATGAGGACATGGACGCCGTAGGCTTCAACATGGACATCTTCCGTGCCTTTACGGAGGGCTATCTGGAGAGTGCTGGTTCGTTCCTGCTCCCCGTGGAGGTGGAAAATCTGCCTTATGCTACAGCCCTGTTCCCCTATATGCAGTGTGTGCGCTTCCTCTGGGACTATCTCAATGGCGACCAGTACTGGAAGGTGAAATATCCTACGCACAATTTCACCCGTGCCAACAACCAGCTTCACCTCCTGCTGAGCATAGAGAGCCACTATCCCGAGATGAAGGAGTTCATCAAGGGATGCATGGAGAAGTGATGTCTGCCTCTGAAGATGAGGATGGGAGCGTCTCTCCTCACATTTTACCATAAAAAAACTTGCCCCGCATTACCATTAATAATATAAGGTAGTGCGGGGCAAATTGTATGTGGTGTGGATTCAGCCTTTAGAGCTGTGCCTTGATGCCGTCTGCAATCGGACTCGGCCTTTAAAGCTGAGCCTTGATGCTCTCTGCTATCTCCTGGAACTCCTCGGGAGTGAGTGTCAGGTGAGGATTGGTGAAGCGCATGTCGGCCTCACTCTGCATAGGTACGAGATGGATGTGTGCGTGAGGCACCTCCAGGCCCAGTACACACTGTCCCACCTTGACGCAGGGGATAGCCTTCTTGATGGCTACGGCCACCTTCTTGGCGAAGACCTGCAAGCCTGCCAGTTCGTCGTCCTCAAGGTCAAAGATATAGTCTACTTCGCGCTTGGGAATGACGAGGGTGTGACCTTTCTGAAGAGGACTGATGTCGAGAAAAGCATAGTAGTGCTCGTCCTCTGCGATCTTGTAGCAGGGTATCTCACCGGCTACGATTCTGCTGAAAATACTTGCCATAATTACAGGTACAATTTTTGGGATTTACAATGTACAATTTGCGACGAACGATTCGGATGCCTCGTGAAATTGTAGATGGTAAATGAGTAGATGGTAGATGAAATTACTCCTCGAAGCTGATCTCGAGAATCTCCAGTTCGATGGAGCCGGCAGGAACCTTGGCTACCACGGTCTCGCCCACCTTGTGACCCAGCAGTGCCTGGGCAATGGGGGTGCTGACGCTGATCTTACCCTCACGGAGGTTGGCCTCGGTCTCACTGACGATGGTGTAAGCCATGGTCATGTTGTTCTTCTTGTTCTTCAGCTTCACCTTGGTCAGGATCTGTACGGTCTC